>NZ_JBEZFD010000001.1:427819-585553 GCF_040649235.1 Spirillospora sp. NPDC049024 | reverse complement strand
GGTGACCCGATCGCCCAGGGGGAGCCGGGGTCGTACGGGCCGGCGTCCAGGGTGTTGTTGGGGCCTTTGCGGTGCGCGGTGCCGATCGGGTGGATGGGTGGCAGGTAGACCACGTCGAAGCCCATGTCGGCGATCGCTGGGAGGCGTTTGGTCGCGGTGCGGAAGGTGCCCGAGATCGGTCCGCGGCGGCCGAGGGGGTCGAAGGTGGCGCCCTCGGAGCGGGGGAAGAACTCGTACCAGGCCCCGAACAGCGCCCGCTGCCGGTGCACCACCAGCGGATACCAGTCACTGACCGTCAGCAGATCCCGCAACGGATACCGCTCCAGGACGTCCTCGACGTCGGGATCGGCCACGGCCTCCATCCGGTCGACGGCCGGCACGGTCTCGTCCGCGAGCCGCTTGGCCAGCCGGTCCACGGTCGGGCGGTCCTTGCCCGGGACCGCCTCCGCCGCGCGCGCGAACAGCAGCGACCCCTCGGCGAGCATCAGCTCGACGTCCTGCCCGCGCGGGACCTTGATCTCCGCGTCGTGCCGCCAGTGCGCGATCGGATCACCCCAGGCCTCCACCCGGAACGACCACGACCCCATCTCCGTCGGCGTCACCCGCGCCGACCACCGGTCCAGCCCGACCCCCACCTCGCTCATCCGCTGCGGCGCCAGCTCCTCACCCTCCGGCGTCCGCAGCACCACCGCCGCGCCCAACCGCTCGTGCCCCTCACGGAACACCGTCGCCGACACCTCGACCGTCTCACCCACCACGGCCTTCGCCGACCACCGGCCGCACCCCACCACCGGTTCGACGTTCACGATCGGAATGCGACCAAGCCTCGGAATGCCGGGCATGCTGGACGTTCCGGACTCGACGTGCATGTGCCATCTCCTACCCGTGCGAGACTTCCGAAACGTCTCCTGCCCGGGAAGGGGCCTTCAGCGTCCTGATTTTTTCGACAACTTTGTGCGACGCGTCAACCGCGCAGGGTTGCGGTCGCGTAGGGCACTCACCGGGTGGGCCGCGCAGTCGGAGAGATCGGCGGGTCCGCCGACGTGACCTTGCCGGCGGCGTCCACGCACCTGCTGAACCCGCCGATCACCAGTGTCCCGTCGCCGGTGGTGCCGCTGAGCAGGATCTCCAGGTACATGCCCCGCCGGACGGCGATGAGCTTGCCGGCGTCGTCGCCGAGCGCCCAGCCGTCCCCCCGGAGCCGCTCCTTCACCGCGGCGTCCCGCGCGGCCGCCCCGTCCGGCCCGCGGTATTCCAGGCGCACCGCGTACTCCCAGTTGAGTTCGGCGGGCGCGCGCTCCGGGTCGTCCGGGTCGTGGAAGCGGCACTGGTGGTCGTGGTCGCGGAGCACCGTCCGAGCCGTGCGACCCTCGGCCGGGACGACGCCGGCCAGGCCGTCGACGGCGGTCCGGACCGCGGTCGCCTGCCGGTGCAGCAGCGGACGCTTCGCGCTGGGGAACGGGCTCGGCGGCAGGTCCGGGGACGCGACGAGGTTCCCGCACGACGTGAGCGCCAGCGCCAGGACAACGGTCAGCGCGGGCGCCAGGGCCCGCCGGACACCGCGATGGTCGGTGCGCACCGGCTCTCCTTCTTCCGCCCCGCGACGGCGCGCGGAGCATGTAGTGGTCTGCGGCTTTGACGGTGCGATGACCTGGTGTGATCGCCACTGGCCGACCTCGGCCAGTGGGGAACCGGTCTGGGGAAGGTCGAGTTTGGGCAAACGGTGGGCCGGGCCGCGAGGCCCCGCGCCGGCGACGAGCGGCCGCGGTGGGGCGCGAACCCCTGTGGCCGTGGGGCTCCGGGGACTCCTGCCATCGCCGGGGCGACCGATCCGGAAGGTGAGGGTGTGGTCCCCGCCGTCGCGTCCATGCCCCCGAAGCGCATAGCGTGGCGTTGCGTGAAGGCAATCCGACGTTTCACGGTACGCACCGTCCTTCCCGAGCCCCTCAGGCAGCTCGAGGAGCTGGTCCTCAACCTGCGCTGGTCGTGGCACCACGAGACGCTCGACCTCTTCCGCGACGTGGACCCGGCGCTCTGGAAGGCCGTCCACCACGATCCCGTCCGGCTGCTCGGCGAGGTCGCCCCGGAGCGGCTCGCGCGGCTGGCGGAGGACCGGCGGTTCCTGCGGCGCCTCCAGGACACCGCCGAAGACCTGCACGAGTACCTGACGGCGCCGCGCTGGTACCAGTCGCGGCCCGGGGACTCGCCGGTGAGCATCGCCTACTTCTCGCCCGAGTACGGGATCACCGCCGCGCTGCCGCAGTACTCCGGGGGCCTCGGCATCCTCGCGGGCGACCACCTGAAGACCGCCAGCGACCTCGGCGTGCCCATCGTCGGGGTCGGGCTTCTCTACCGGCACGGCTACTTCTCCCAGTCGCTGTCGCCGGACGGCTGGCAGCTTGAGCGCTACCCCCCGATCGACCCCAACGGGCTGCCGCTGACGCTCCTCCGCGAGCGGGACGGAACGCCGGTGCGCGTCGTCATCGGCCTCCCCAAGGGGGGCGGCCTGCACGCGCAGGTCTGGATCGCGCGGGTCGGCCGCGTCCCGCAGCTGCTCCTCGACTCCGACGTGGAGGAGAACGACCAGGCCGCGCGCGACGTCACCGACCGGCTGTACGGAGGAGGCGGCGACCACCGGCTGCTCCAGGAGATGCTGCTCGGCATCGGCGGCGTGCGGGCGATCCGCGCGTACTGCCGCATCACCGGGCACCCGGCGCCGGAGGTGTTCCACACCAACGAGGGCCACGCGGGGTTCCTCGGCCTGGAGCGCATCCGCGAGCTCGCCAAGGAGGAGGGGCTGACCTTCGACGAGGCGCTGGAGGCGACCCGCGCGGGCACGGTGTTCACCACCCACACGCCCGTCCCGGCCGGCATCGACCGGTTCCCCCGCGACCTCATCTCCCGCTACTTCGGCGGCTCGAACGAGGAGGAGCAGGTCCCCGTCGACCGGATCCTCGCGCTCGGCGCCGAGGACTACCCCGGCGGCGACCGCACCGTGTTCAACATGGCCGTGATGGGGATGCGGCTGGCGCAGCGCGTGAACGGCGTCAGCAGGCTCCACGGCGAGGTCAGCCGGGAGATGTTCGGCGGGCTGTGGGGCGGGTTCGACACCGCCGAGGTCCCCATCGGGTCCATCACCAACGGCGTGCACGCGGGCACCTGGGTCGCCCGCGAGGTGCTCGAGTTCACCGCGCGTGAGCTGCCCGCCGTGATGGAGTCCGGGCGCGGCTGGGAAGCCGTCCGGGACGTCCCCGAGCCGGAGGTCTGGCGCATGCGGAACCTGCTGCGGCGCCGCCTCGTGATGGACGCGCGCCGCCGGCTGCGCGAGTCGTGGCGCCAGCGCGGCGCCAGCGAGGCCGAGACGTCCTGGATCGACGACGCACTCGACCCCGACGTCCTGACGATCGGGTTCGCGCGGCGCGTCCCGTCCTACAAGCGGCTCACGCTGATGATGAGCGACCCCGACCGGCTCCGCTCGATCCTGCTGGACCCCGACCGGCCCGTGCAGATCGTCATCGCCGGGAAGGCGCACCCCGCCGACGAGGGCGGCAAGCGGCTCATCCAGGAGATCGTGCGGTTCACCGGATCCGAGGACGTCCGGCACCGGATCGTGTTCCTGCCCGACTACGACATGGCGCTCGGGCAGCTCATGGTGCAGGGCTGCGACGTGTGGATGAACAACCCGCTGCGCCCGCTGGAGGCGTGCGGCACGTCCGGGATGAAGGCGGCGCTGAACGGCGGGCTGAACCTGTCGATCCGCGACGGCTGGTGGGACGAGTGGTACGACGGCCAGAACGGCTGGGCGATCCCCTCCGCCGACGGCCTCGCCACCCCCGACCGGCGGGACGAGCTGGAGGCCGCCGCCCTGTACGAGCTGATCGAGGACCACGTGTCCGTCACGTTCTACGACCGGGACTCGGCCGGGATGCCGCGCCGCTGGCTGGAGATGGTCAAGCACACCATCGCCACCGTCGGCCCGAAGGTCCTCGCGTCCCGGATGCTGCGCGACTACGTCGACGACCTGTACACCCCGGCCGCCGTGGCGGAGCGCTCCATGGTCGCCGACAAGTTCGCGGGCGCCCGGGAGCTGGCGGCCTGGAAGCGGCGGATCCGCGACGCTTGGCCGCGGGTCGCCGTCGAGCACGTCGAGTCCACCGGTGAGGAGAGCCCGCAGGTCGGCGCGCGGCTGACGGTCCGCGTCGTGGCGGACCTCGGCGGGCTCGCCCCCGAGGACGTCGCCGTCGAGGTCGCCTACGGCCGGGTGGACGACGCCGACGCCCTCGTCGAGCCGTCCTACCTGGAGCTGGCGGACGGCGGCCCGGCGGAGAACGGGCGGCGCCGCTACACCGGCGAGGTCCCGCTCGGACGCAGCGGCGCCTTCGGCTACAGCGTCCGGGTGGTGCCGAACCACCCGCTGCTGCCCGGCCGGACCGAGATGGGCCTCGTCGCGCTGCCGCCCGCGCCGCAGGGCATGACGAACGGCGACCTGCGCTAGCCGTCCTCCCCCTCGTCGTCGGCGGGCGGCGGATCGGGCGTCTGCCAGGCCGCGACGACGAGGGGGAGCAGCGCGTGCGTCGCCAGCAGCGCGAACAGGATCAGGAAGAGCGCGGCGCCGGGGATCTGCGACTCGCGGCCGTCCCGGTCGGCGGCCATCGTCACCACCAGCACGGCGGCGATCACCAGCGTGGTCGCCTGGTGGGCGGTCGCGAACGCGCGGAGCCGCGCCGTGAGCTGCCGCTCGTCCAGCTCCCGCTCCCGCTTGGAGATCAGCCCCCGGGTCACCGCGATCAGGTGGCCGGCGAGCGGGATCCCGCCCACCACCAGGACGCCGAGGATCACGAAGTTCACGATCATCGCGGTGTCGCTCGGGGCCAGCCGCCAGGACACCGCGGCGTCCACCCAGAACAGGCCCAGCATGACCGCGCCCGTCCCGGCCAGGATCCGGCGGGCGCGGCGGCGCGCGTAGCGGGCGGGCAGCCGCCGCTCCAGCTCCTCGTCGAGGCAGGCGAGACGGTCCGCGCGCTTGCGGCGGGACCGCTCCACCCATCCGGCGGTGCGGTTCGTCATGACGTGTCTCCGATCCTCGGGAACGGCTTCAGGGAGAAGACGACCTCGACCGGCACCTCGAAGTACTCGGCGATGCGCAGGGCGAGGTGGAGGCTGGGGCTGTACTCGCCCCGTTCCAGGTAGCCGACCGTCTGGTAGTGGACGCCCAGCGCGGTGGCGAGGTCGCGGCGGGAGACGCCGCGCTCCGCCCTCAGCACCGGGATCCGGTTGTAGACGGTCTCCTTCTCGGCGGACACCGGGCCAGTCTTGCGGATCACGACCCCCTCTGTACGGGTCCTAGAACAGTTCGCCATAGGACTGCATCCGTTGATAGTAGAAGTACTACATCTGGTTGCAGACATGCAAGCGAGCGGATCCTGGCAGGATGGACGTGTGCGACTTGCTAACCGGCGCGCGCGGCCGCTGCCCCGGCTGCCGACCGGGCGCGCCGCGGACGCCGCACTGGCCGGCGGCTTCTTCGCGGTCCTGGCCGCGATGACCCTCGTGTCGGTCCACATGGGCCCGCCCACGCGGATGCCCCTCTACAGCTGGGCGCTGCTGGCGGTCGCGTGCGGGGCGCTGTACTTCCGCCGGAGACGGCCGGTCGCGGTCGGCGCCGTCACGCTCGTCGCCTGCGCCGTCTACTACCCGGTCACCGAGCCGGACGGCCCGGCGGTGCTCACGTTCGTCGTCGCGCTCTACACGGCGGCGTCCGAGGGGTACCTCGCCGCGGCCGGCGCACTGGCGGGGATCTCGGTCGTCGCGACCGTCGCCGCCGACGCCCGCGACGACGTCAACCACCTCGCCGACGCGGCCGGCTTCCTGCTCATCGGCTGGTTCGTCGCGGTCGTCGCCATCGGCGGCGTCGTCCGCAACCGGCGCGCCTACCTGCGCGAGGCGGAGGAGCGCGCCAGGGTCGCCGAGCGCGGCCGCGAGGCCGAGGCCCGCCGCCGCGCCATCGAGGAGCGGCTGCGCATCGCCCGCGAGCTGCACGACGTCCTCGGCCACAACATCTCGCTCATCAACGTGCAGGCCACCGCCGCGCTGCACGGCCTGCGCCGCGAGCCCGAGCGCGCCGAGGACGCGCTCACCGCGATCAAGCAGGCCAGCAAGGACGTGCTGCGGGAGATGCGCGCCACCCTCGGCGTGCTGCGGCAGGTCGACGAGGCCGCCCCGGTCACGCCCGCCCCCGGCCTCGCCCGGCTGGACGAGCTGACCCGCGGCATCACCGCGGCCGGCCTGAAGATCCGCACCGAGGTCGAGGGGGAGCCGCGCCCGCTGCCCGCCGAGGCCGACCTCGCCGCGTTCCGGATCGTCCAGGAGGCGCTCACGAACGTGACCCGGCACTCCGGCGCGACCTCGGCCGCCGTCCGCATCCGCTACGGCGCCGACCACGTCGTCCTCAGCGTCGAGGACGACGGAACGCCCGGATCGAGCCCGCCGTCGGCCGACGGCAGCGGCATCCGCGGCATGCGGGACCGCGCCGAGACCCTCGGCGGCACCCTGGAAGCCGGCCCCGCCCCCAACGGCGGCTTCACCGTCCGCGCCCGCCTACCCCTCTGACGGCTACACGGCCTTGTCCAACGGCTACACGGCCTTGGAGGTCGGGGGGTGGGCGGTGGTCATCTGGGGCCAGAAGCGGGTGGCGGTGAGGGGTCCGCGGATCGGGATCATGCCGGTGGGGCCCGCGGCGCCCGTCGGTTGCACGGGGCGGGCCCGGTCGACGACGCCGATGCGGTCGGCTCGGCGGGCCTCGGCGGCGTCGCGCGTGGTGAGCAGGACGGTCGTGCCGGCGGCGGCGATCCGGCGCAGCGTCGCCCAGATCTGGTGGATCGTTCCACTGTCGAGGCCGGACGTGGGCTCGTCCAGGAACAGCACGTCCGAGCGGTCCAGCAGCGCCAGCGACAGGTCGAGCCGCCGCCGCTGCCCGGGCGTCAGCCGCTCGAACCGCACCCGCGCGGCCCTCTCCAGGCCGGTCAGCGCTAGCGCCTCCTCCGCCGTCAGCGGGTCCAGCGTCCAGCGGTGCCGGCCTTCGACGATCTCCGAGACGGTGAGGCCGGGGAACAGCCCCTCGTCCCGCCAAACCGTGCCGATCCGCAGGCCCTCCCGCGCCGCGTACGGGTCGGCGCCGAGGATGCGCACCGTGCCTCGGCAGGGGCGGCGGAGCCCCGCGAGCGCCTCCAGCAGCAGGGTCTTGCCCGAGCCCCGGTGGCCGAGCAGCGCGTAAACCTCGCCCTCCGGCACCGCGAACGAGAAGTCCCCGACCGTCCGGGCGCCGCAGCGGACGCGCAGCCCGCGCGCCTCCACGACGATTCCGCTCATCCCTCGTAACTCCCCCCATGAGGTGCGGACCCCGGCCCTCCCCGGAGCCCCGCATGGCAGGAGGCTACGGAGCGAACCCGCCGGTAGGCGGCCGAGCCGCGCCGGTGTTCGCACTCCGTAAGATCATTCGCGGCCCGGCGAGGCCCTCGGATCAGTCGTCGTCCTGGGCGGCGAGCGCCTCGTAGGCGGGGGCCAGGACGTCCGGCAGCGCGCGGCGGCGGACGCGGACCGGCGGGGGAGTGGCGACCTGGAGCACGAACCCCGGCGGGACCGGCGGCGCGGGCGGGCGCTCGCGGAGCCGGGCCAGGCCGGACGGCGGCGTCCAGAACCCGGCGGCGCTGAGCGGCTCGTCCTCCATCTCCAGCGGGTCGGGCTCGGTCGCGGTGGCGCGGCGGAGCGCGCCGAGCAGCTGGTCGCGCCGCCGGCCGTTCCACTGGAGGATGAGGAACGGGTCGTCGTCGAACGCCTCGGCCAGCAGGTACAGGACGGCGGCCGCGTGCTTGCACGGGTCGCCCCAGTCGGGGCAGTCGCACATCAGGTGCAGGTCGGACGCCGCGCCCGGGAACAGCGCCAGCCCCAGCTCGGCGAACACCCACTCGATCTCCGGCGGCATCTCCCCGGCCAGCAGCCGGGCCCGGAAGAGCGCGCGGGACGCCAGCTCGGCCTCCACCGCCCGCCAGCCGTCCTCGTCGATCGCCTCGATGCCGAGCGCCACCTCGTACGGCTCCGGCGCCGAGCCCCGCACCTTCGCGGTCACCTCGTACGCCTCCACCCGCAGGTCGAACACGTTGCCCTTGCGGGCGTACGTGCGGCCCCGCTGGAGCCGTCCGGCGTCGGCGAACGACTCCACCAGGTCGATGAAGCGCCGCGACCACCACCGCGCCCCGATCGACCCCCGCCGGGTGCGCGCCCTGATGCCCCCGTCATCCGGCCGCTCGTCCATCAGTCGCTCACCGCCTCCGGCGACAGCCGCAGGACGTCGCGCAGCTCGGCGACCGACAGCTCGGTCAGCCAGTCCTCACCGGTGCCGACGATCGACTCGGCCAGGGCCTTCTTGCGTTCGATCATCTCGTCGACGCGCTCCTCCATCGTCCCGACGCAGATGAACTTGCGGACCTGGACGTTGCGGGTCTGCCCGATGCGGAACGCCCGGTCGGTGGCCTGGTCCTCGACGGCCGGGTTCCACCAGCGGTCCACGTGCACGACGTGGTTGGCGGCGGTCAGCGTCAGGCCCGTCCCGGCGGCCTTGAGGGACAGCAGGAAGACGGCGGGCTCGGCGTCCTCCTGGAAGCGCTGGACGAGGTCGTCGCGCGCCTGCTTGGACGTCCCGCCGTGCAGCCACAGCACCGGGCGTTCGAGCCGCGCCGCCAGGTAGGGCTGGAGCATCGACCCGAACTCGGCGTACTGGGTGAACACGAGCGCCTTCTCGCCCTGCTCCAGCACCTCGGCGCAGATCTCCTCCAGCCGTTCGAGCTTGCCCGACCGGCCGGGCAGGCGCGAGCCGTCCTTGAGCAGCTGCGCCGGATGGTTGCAGACCTGCTTGAGCTTGGCCATCGTCGCGAGCACCAGCCCGCGCCGCTTGGCCTCCTCCGCCTCGGCGATCTGCTGGAGCATGTCGTCGACGGTCGCCTGGTAGAGCGACGCCTGCTCGGTCGTCAGGTTGCAGTAGACCTTGATCTCCTGCTTCTCCGGCAGGTCCGTGATGATCGACCTGTCGGTCTTGAGGCGCCGCAGGACGAACGGCTGCGTCGCCCGCCTGAGCGCCAGCGCCGCCTGCTCGTCGCCCTCCCGCTCGATCGGGATCGCGAACCGACGCCGGAACTCGGCGCGCGGGCCGAGCAGCCCCGGGTTCGCGAACTCCATGATCGACCACAGCTCGGTCAGGTGGTTCTCCACCGGCGTGCCGGTGAGCGCGATCCGGCTGCGCGCCGGGATGCTCCGCACCGCCCTGGCCTGCCGCGTCCCGCTGTTCTTGAGCGCCTGCGCCTCGTCGCAGATGACCCGCTCCCACGCGATCGCCGCGAGCGTCTCCGCGTCGCGCGCCGCCGTCCCGTACGTGGTGAGCACCAGGTCGGCGCCCGCCACCGCGGCGGCGAGGTCCTCGCCCCGGTGCCGCCCCGTGCCGTGGTGGACGTACACCCGCAGCTTGGGCGTGAACCGGGCCGCCTCCCGCTGCCAGTTCCCCACCAGCGACATGGGAACGATCGCGAGGGTCGGGGCGGGGGTCGCGCCGTCATTTCGTTCGTGAATTAGCAGTGAGAGTACCGAGATCGTTTTACCCAAGCCCATGTCGTCCGCGAGAAGGGCGCCGAGGCCGAGATCGTTCATGAACGTCAGCCAGGCGAGCCCGCGCTCCTGGTACGGCCGCAGCTCGGCGTCCAGGTCGTCGGGGGTGCGCATGGGGGTGAGGCGGCGGTCGGCTTCGCCGGAGAGGAGGTCGCCTAGTGAGCCCGCCGCGTCGACCTCGGTGAGGGGGAGGACGTCGTCGCCGGCGTGGACGATCGCGCGGATCGCCTCGGCGGCGGTCATGCGGCCGCGGCGCGGGTGGCGCAGGAAGTCGAGGGCAGCTTCCAACTGCCGCTCGTCAAGCTCCACCCACTGGCCGCGCAGCCGGACGAGCGGCGTCTTCAGCCGGGCCAGCTCCTCCAGTTCGGCCTCGTCGATGCTCTCGTCGCCGATGGCGAGGTCCCAGCGGAAGTCGACCATCGACTTCAGGTCGAAGCCCGAGGGCGCGGCCGACCCCGAGGACGCCTCCGGGTCCTCGTTGCGGGTGGTGAGCTTCATGCCGAGCTTCGCCTTGCCCGCCCACTGGGGGAGCAGGACCCCGAAGCCCGCGGCGGCGAGCATCGGGGCGGCCTGGCGGAGGAAGCGGAACGCGCCCGCCGTGTCGAGCAGCAGCTCGGACGGGGTGGGGCCGTCGAGAGCGGGTGCCAGCTCGGGGTAGAGGCGCAGGGCGCGGCCGAGGCCGGCGAGGAGCGTCTCCTCCGCCTGCGGGATCGAGGTGGCTTCACCGTCCCACACCATCGCGGCGGGGACGTAGAGGCTCGGGTCGTCGGTGCCCTGGAGGGCGAACTCCACCCGCCACGTGTCGCCCTCGCGGGGTTCCGCGTCCTCCTCGAACTCCTCGGCGCCCGGTTCGGCGAGGCGGAAGCAGGCCCGCAGCGGGCCGGACGGGCGGCGCGCGGCGGCGGCCCACGCGTCCAGCTCGGCGATCAGGTCGTCGGGGTCGTCGCGGGGTTCGCGGGCGACCTCGGCGGACGGTCCGGTGAGCGCCATCACCCAGCGCTCGGCGAGCGGCAGCCGGTCGGGCTCCTTGCGCCGCGACACCAGCAGCGGATGCGGGACCACGCCCCGCACCGCGGTGTCGACCAGGGCGGACAGCGCCTCGCGCAGGACCTCGGCGGCGGGGCGCCCGCCGTCCGCGGCGCGGCAGGCGGCGGGCATGGCGCGGGCCAGCGCGCGGAACCGCGCCGGGTCGTCGAGGACCGGGCGCCAGCGGGCCACGAGGTCGCCGTCCTCGCGCAGCAGGGCGGGCAGGACGTGGCCGCGCCCGGCGAGGTGCACCGCCTCGTCGGCGACCATGGACAGGAAGCGCAGGTCGGTGCCCGCGATCACGTCGGCGCCGTGCTCGGCCGCCTGGAGCAGCGCCATCGCGGGGAACGGGGCGAGGACCAGGGCGGGGACCCGCCACGGGCGCAGCTCGGGCTCGCCGCTCACCGGTTCGGGGCCCAGCTCGGCGGACGGCAGCGGATGGTCGCCCGCGGTGGGCAGCGCCATCGCCAGCTCGACGCGGAACGCGGTGCGCAGGAGCGGCTCGTAGGACGTGCCGGTGAAGTCGCAGGTCGCGAAGGGGTGGACGTCCGGGGAGGGCTCGTACGGGCCGGTGCGTTCGGCCCACAGGCAGAGCGCACCGCCATGCCAGGTGGCGTGGGCGACGAGCATGGTCCCCGAAGCTATCAGCAGCCTCGGACGTCACCGCGCTTCCCGCTTCCCGGCTGTGTTTCAAAGTCCCGACCCACTTCGCTCGCCTGGCGGCTCGCTACGTGACCGTGCCTGGGCGAACGCGGCATCGCTTCGCGATCTGCCCGGTGCCGCTCGCCTCCGGCTTCGCCGCACCGGGCAGGTCACGCGTTCGCGCGCGTGGCCGAGGCCACTCCGGGACAGGCACTACTAGGCTCGGGGCGTCCGCCATCGGGTTTCATTAGGAGGGTCGCCGTGGGCGAGTTCGTACGGGTCGAGGTCGAGGACGGGATCGCGACGATCAGGCTGGACCGTCCGAAGATGAACGCCCTGAACGCCCAGATGCAGCGGGAGCTGATCGACGCGGCCCGGGAGGTCACCCAGGACGAGGCGGTCGGCGCCGTCGTGCTGTACGGGGGCGAGCGGGTGTTCGCGGCGGGCGCGGACATCAAGGAGATGGCCCCGATGTCGTACGCCGAGATGTCGGCGGGGCACTCGCGGCTGCTGCAGGACTTCGCCAAGGCGCTCGCCGCGATCCCGAAGCCGGTGATCGCCGCGATCACCGGGTACGCGCTCGGCGGCGGGCTGGAGACGGCGCTGACCGCCGACTTCCGGGTCGCGGGCGAGAGCGCGAAGGTGGGGCAGCCGGAGATCCAGCTCGGCATCATCCCGGGCGCGGGCGGCACGCAGCGGCTGTCCCGGCTGATCGGGCCGTCGAAGGCCAAGGATCTGATCTTCTCGGGACGGCACGTCGCGGCGGACGAGGCCCTCGCGATGGGCCTGGTGGACCGGGTCGTCCCGGACGGCGCCGTCTACACCGCCGCCAAGGAGTGGGCGGCGACGTTCGTCGGCGGCCCCGCGATCGCGCTGCGCGCCGCCAAGCAGGCCGTCGACCGCGGCCTCGAGGCCGACCTCGACACCGGGCTGGAGATCGAGCGGACGCAGTTCGCGGCGCTGTTCGCCACGGAGGACCAGGCGAACGGGATGAGGAGCTTCATGGAGGAGGGCCCCGGCAAGGCCCGGTTCACCGGTCGCTGAGCGCGGCTTCCCGCGTGTCGACCACCTCGTCGGCGTAGCGCTCGGTCCAGCGGCCGAGCGCGGCGAGGGGTTCGAGCATGCCGCGCCCCGGCCCGGTCAGCTCGTACTCGACGCGCGGGGGCGCCTCGGCGTAGCGGCGCCGGGTCACCAGCCCGTCGCGTTCGAGGCGGCGCAGCGTCCCGGTCAGCACCTTGTGGCTGATGCCGCCGATCCGCGCCTGCATCTCGCCCGGACGCAAGGGGCCGTGCTGGAGCGTCCACAGCACGACGCCCGCCCAGGTGCCGGACAGCAGGTCGAGGGCGAGTCGTGTGCGGCAGTCGGCGGCGAACCCGCTCACGTTCAAGGGCTCGTATTCGTCCATGGGATCGCCCGCCATCCTGCCCCTTCCGATACGCACCGAATGGTGTGAAACGGACCGCCTAACGTCCCGTCCGACGGTAATCGAACGGAGGACGGCATGCGGATCGGAATTCTCGGCGCGGGCGCCATGGCGGACGCCCTCGCAACGCAGTGGGCGCGCAAGGGGCACCAGGTGCGGTTCGGGGCGCGCACGCCCGCGAAGGCGGTGGCGCTGGCCGACCGGATCGGGCACGGCGCGGCCGGCGGCACGCTCCGGGAGGCGGCGGAGTTCGGCGAGGCGGTGCTCCTCGCCGTCTGGCACGAGGGCGTGCAGGACGTCCTGCGCGAGTCGGGGCCGCTGGAGGGGCGGGTGCTGATCGACTGCACCAACCCGATGGAGCCGCCGTTCGAGCGGCTCAAGACGGCGGGCGGCCCGTCCGCGGCGCGGCGGATCGCCGACGCGACCGGCGCGCGGGTCGTCAAGGCCTTCAACACCTGCCACGAGAGCGTGTGGCGGATGACGCCCCCGGTGTTCGCGGGCCGTCCCCTCGGCGTCCCCCTCTGCGGCGACGATGAGGACGCCCTCGCCGTCGTCCGCGGCCTGGTAACCGACCTGGGCTGTGTGCCGATGGACGGCGGAAGCCTGGAAAGGGCCGGGCTCCTGGAGGCGGTGACCGCTTTCATGGTGGGGTTGTGGACGGCGGGCGAGGACCCGGCCGCGATGCTGCCGCCGCCCGAGTACGCTGGGGGCGACCCGGCGCGCACGTCCGAAGACCCGCGCGCGACGGAACTCGCGGGCTGACGGGCTAAAACGTTATTTGCGTTTTTTTGGGCGTGCTGCGGGGCTGCGCGAAGATCGCCCGATAGCATCTCCCGCCATGCGACACGCGTACCGGACCGCGCTGGTGACGGGGGCGTCCAGCGGCATCGGCGAGAGCTTCGCCCGCCTCCTGGCCCGCCGCGGCACCGACCTCGTGATCGTCGCGCGCCGGAGCGACCTGCTGGACGGCCTCGCCCGCGACCTCGTCGAGCGGTACCGCGTGGCCGTGGAGGTGCTCGCCGCCGACCTCACCGACCCCGCGCAGCGCGCCGAGGTCGAGGGCCGGCTGCGGGCCGAGCCGGTCGAGCTGCTGGTCAACAACGCCGGATACGGCGCTTTTGGAGCGTTCGCGGAGCTGCCGCTGGACGACCACCTGGCGCAGATCGAGCTCAACGTGGCCGCGCTGGTGCGGCTCACCCACGCGGCCCTTCCGGGGATGATCGCGCGCGGCCGGGGCGGTGTGCTGAACGTCGCCTCGATGGCGGGGTTCGCGCCCTCGCCCGGCAGCGCGACCTACGGGGCGACGAAGGCGTACGTGGCGTCCTTCTCCGAGAGCCTGCACTCCGAGGTCTCGGGGAAGGGCGTCCACGTGACGGCGCTGTGCCCCGGGTTCACCCGCACCGACGACGAAGCCCCGGCCAACGCGCTGTGGCTGCGGCGCGAGGACGTGGCGCGGGCGGGCCTGGAGGCGGTGTCGACCGGCCGCGCGCTGTGCGTCCCCGGCATGCAGTACAAGGCGGCGCTCCCGGCGCTGCGGCTCGTCCCGAGGCCGCTGCTCAGGGCCGCCGTGAACCGCATGTGGCAACAGGCCGCCGACACGCGGTGACGAGACGTCACACCGTTTCACGCAGGTCTACAAAAGTTCCCGCGCCCCGCTTGTCGCGGTGGTGACTTGACGGGGGTCGCGCTGACTCGCGACGATCGAACCTACGCTTGAGTAGGTTGTGAACGGCCTGCTGGGCGGCTGCAGGACGACCTCTCGTCAAGCGAAGGAACCGCATGTCCGTGACCCCCGAAGAGAAGTTCCAGACCAGCCTCATGCTCGACCTTGAGCCCGTGGTCGAGAAGGAGCTGAACCGGCACCTGTCGATGGCCAAGGAATGGTTCCCGCACCAGTACGTCCCGTGGAGCGAGGGACGCGACTTCGACGGGCCGCTGGACGGCGAGCCGTGGTCCCTCGAGCAGTCGAAGCTGAGCCTCGAGGCGCGCGAGTCGCTCATCGTCAACCTCCTCACCGAGGACAACCTCCCCGGCTACCACCGCGCGATCGCCACCGTGTTCGGCCGCGACGGCGCCTGGGGCACGTGGGTCAACCGCTGGACCGCCGAGGAGAACCGGCACGGCATCGCCCTGCGCGACTACCTCACCGTGACCCGCGCGGTCGACCCGATCGCGCTGGAGCGCGCCCGCATGCACCACATGGAGGCCGGCTACGAGGCCGACCACGGCGACTCCTTCCTGCACGGGACGGCGTACGTGTCGTTCCAGGAGCTCGCGACCCGCGTGTCGCACCGCAACACCGGCAAGGCGTCCGGCGAGCCCGTCTGCGAGCAGATGATGACCCGCATCGCCGCCGACGAGAACCTCCACATGATCTTCTACCGGAACCTGATGGGCGCCGCGCTCGAGGCCGCCCCGAACGAGACGATGCGGGCGATCACCGACGTCGTGACGTCGTTCCAGATGCCCGGCCACAGCATCGACGGCTTCCTGCGCAAGTCGGTCGTCATCGCCAACGCCGGCATCTACGACCTGCGGCTCCACCACGACGACGTGCTCATCCCGGTCCTGCGCAAGTGGGGCGTCTTCGACCGCACCGACCTGACCGGCGACGGCGAGAAGGCCCGCGAGGAGCTCAACGAGTTCCTGGAGCAGCTCGACGCCGCCGCCACCAAGTTCGAGACCCGCCGCGAGGAGCGCCGCGCCCGCCAGGCCGCCCGGCGCTAGCCCAGGGGGGCGACCCCCTGGAACCCCCGTTGCGAGCCGGGCGATCCTCACGCCACGGTGCGGGTGTGTCGTGCCCGTGCGGGTTGGTTGTGTGGCGCTGCGGTCGCCCGGCTCGGCGGGCATGCGCGCTGCGCTCGCTGCGCTCGCTCCACGCGCCTGCCCGCGCGGCCGGCTGAGGTCCGGTCCAGGGTGATCTGAACCGTGGCGGGAACCAGAGGGGCGTTTTCGGGCGTCCAAGGGGGCATGGGGACGCACAGGCGACTGGGCGGGTACCGGTTGCTCGGCGAGATCGGCCGGGGGAGCACGGCGGTGGTCTACCTGGCCATGGACGCCGGCGGCCGGGAGGTCGCGGTCAAGGAGCTCGTTCCGGAGCTCACGGGGGAGCCGGAGGCGATCAGCCGGCTGGCGCGGGAGATGTCGGCGCAGGCGCGGGTGCGCAGCGCCTACGTCGCCCGGCTGCTGGACGGCGCGGTGTCGGCTCAGCGGCCGCACGTGGTCATGCAGTACGTGCCGGGGTGCCCGCTGAACGACCTCGTCGAGGCGTACGGGCCGCTGCGCGGCGACCGGCTCGTCCGGTTCGCGCGGCGGCTGGCGCTGGCGCTCGGGGACGTCCACGACGCGGGCGTGCTGCACCGCGACGTCTCGCCCGGCAACGTGATCGTCCTCGGCGACCGGCCCACGCTGATCGACTTCGGCATCGCGCACGAGTCCGGCGCGGAGCAGATCACGAGGCGCGGCATGGTCGTGGGGACGCCCGCCTACCTGGCGCCCGAGCTGATCGAGGGGGAGCGCGCCACGACCGCGTCGGACGTGTTCTCGTGGGCGTCGACCGCGGCGTACGCGGCGACGGGGCGCCCGCCGTTCGGGCGCGGCTCGCTGCACGGGGTGTGCTTCCGGATCCTGCGCGGCCAGGCCGACCTCGACGGGGTGCCCGAGCCGCTGGCCGGGCTGCTGCGGGCGGCGTTCCGCCGCGACCCCGCGGAGCGCCCCGCCGCGCGCTGGTTCGCCGGCGCGCTGGCCGACGCGGCCAAGGGCGACGGGGTGGTGGCGGCCTGATGGCTGGATCTCCTCCGCGGGATCGGCAAGGGTAGGGTTTCGGAAACGATGAAGGGAGCCGTCACGTCCGGGGACCGAATCGGCCACTACAGCGTCCTGCAGACCCTGGGGGAAGGGGGCATGGGCGTCGTCTACCTCGGCGCCGACCCCGAGGGGCGCAACGTGGCCATCAAGGTGCTGCGGCCCGCGGTCGCGGGGGACGCCACGGCGCGTCGCCGGCTGGCCCGCGAGGTCGACTCGATGCGCAGGGTGCACAGCCCCCACGTCGCCGAGATCCTCGACGCCGACGTGACCGCCGACCAGCCCTACATCGTGACCCAGTACGTGCCCGGCCGGACGCTGGAGGAGATCGTCGAGGAGGCCGGCCCGATCTACGGGCCGGGGCTGCAGCGGCTGGGCGTCGGGCTGGCGTCGGCGCTGTCGGCGATCCACGGCGCCGGGATCGTGCACCGCGACCTGAAGCCCGGCAACGTGATGCTCGTGGACGGCGAGCCCGTCGTGATCGACTTCGGCATCGCGCAGGCCGCCGACGCGACCCGGCTGACCGCGACCGGCATGGTCATCGGCACTCCCGGCTACCTCGCCCCGGAGATCATCGAGGGCGAGGACGCGGGCCCGCCGTCGGACGTGCACGCCTGGGCCGGGACGCTCGCCTACGCCGCGACCGGCCGGCCGCCGTTCGGCTCCGGCACCTTCGAGTCGATCTTCTACAAGATCATGCAGGGCACGCCCGACCTGGACGGCGTGCCCGAGGCGATGCTGCCCGTGCTGCGGTCGGCGATGGCGCGGCACCCGGCCGAGCGCCCGACGGCCGTCAGCCTGGTGCAGCTCACCCGCCGCATCCACCTCGAGGCCACGATCACCGACCAGACGCGCGTCGACCGGCACTACCCGTCGCCGAGCGCGTCCCAGCCGGAGGAGCCGGCGGCCGACCACTCCCGGCAGTTCTCCATGCCGCTGCCGTCGCAGGACCCGCCGTCGCGGTCGCCTTCGTCGTCGACGCCCAGCGGGACGGCGATCCCGTCGCCCGCCCCCGTCCCGGCGCAGCCGAAGGACTTCGTCGGGCAGCTTCCGCCCGCCGCGCCGCCGCCCGTCCCGCCGCCCGGGCCCGCGCCGTTCAAGGCGGGGGAGCAGTACGCGCAGCGCGGCTACGGGCCGCCCGCGCCCTACGACCAGGGGCCCTACCAGGGCGGCTACCCGCCGCAGTACGCGCCTCCGCCGACCCAGCCCCCGCCGGGCGCCCTCCAGCGGGGCCCCGCTGAGGCCAGGCCCGACCAGGCCCGGCCCGACCGCGCCGCCGGGGCCGACAAGGAGCGGCGCAAGCCCTACGGCTGGTACCGGGTGCTCAGCTTCATCGTCCTCGTGGCGCTGCTCGGGTTCGCCAACATCGCGCCGCTGCTCGCCCTCGGCGTCACCGTCGTCGGCGTGCTCGTCCTGCGGATGGCCGACAAGGCGGCCAAGGGCATGGAGGGCCGGCAGACGCGGCGGGGCCCGCGCTCGGGCGACGCCGTCGCGGCCGCGTTCCGGACGCCGCTGCACCTGCCGGGCGCCCTGATGTCCACCGTGCTGTGGACGTCGCTCAGCTTCCTCGCCGGGCTGGTCCTGCTCGCCGTGCTGATCTTCGCCGATCCGAACATGACCGCGTCCAAGGCGATCGCCTACACGGCGATGGCGGTGATCGGGCTGCTGTGCCTCGCGCCGGGCAGCGGCGCGCCCCGCCGTCAGCTCGCCCGGATCTGGGGCGCGCTGCTGCCGCGCGCCGAGGCGGCGCTCGTCGGCGCGCTGATCCTCGGGATCTTCGCCGCGGTGCTGGTCGGGCTGTCGCAGCGGCAGCCGCCCGACACCACGCCGGTGGACGGGATGAGCCAGGACCTGGAGAGCCTGCGGGCCGACGTCCACGACCTCGTGGCGGGCATCCCCGGCACGTGACGCGCGGGCCCTCCCGCTGACCGGGCGCGGCCCCGCTCAGGTCGGTATGGTGGCGACCCATATGAGCGGCGAGACGAGCCATCAGGCGCACATCGGTCCGTACCGGCTGCTGTCCAGGCTGGGCGGCGGAACCGGTGGCGTCCACCGCGCCGCGGGCCCCGACGGCCGCGATGTGGCGATCAGGCTCCTCCCGCCGGGCGCCGCCCCCGACGTGGCGCGGATGCGCGAGGTGCTCAGCCCCTACGTGGCGGACGTCCTGGACGGCGAGGCCTCCGGCCCCCGCCCCTACCTGGTGTTCCGGTTCGTGCCCGGACGGCCGCTCGCGGAGACGGTCGCCGGCCAGGGGCCGATGGCGGGGGACGCGCTGCGCCGCATGGCCTTCGGGCTGGCCAAGGCCCTGGCCGCCATCCACCTGACCGGCCTCGCCCACGGCGAGCTGGGGCCGGGGACCGTCCTGGTCGTGGACGACGCTCCGGTCGTCGTCGACTTCGCGCTGACCGCGGGCGCCGACGCCGCCGACGACGTCCGCGCATGGGCCGCCACGGTGGCGTTCGCCGCCACCGGCCGCCCGGACGCGCCCGCCGAGGCGCTGCCCGCCGACCTGCGCCCCCTGGTGGCTGCCGCCTCGCATCCCGACCCCGCCGCCCGTCCGGCCGCGGCCGAACTGGCGGAGGCGGCGTCCCGGCTGAAGCTTCCGGCCGCCCCCTCTGCCCGTCCCGCCGGCGAGCCTCCCACCGCGGGCCCTTCCGCCTCTGGGACGTCGGCGGCCGAGCGGCCGAGCGGGCCCGCCAGGGAGCGCATCGCCTCCGACGGGGCGCGGGAGACGGCGGCGCACGAGATGGCGGTCGCGCAGGGCTGGGCCCGGCTGCTCGCGGCCCTGGTGGTCGTGGCGGGCGTCGGTGTCGTGATCATGCTGCCGATCGCGGGGCTCGCCCTGACGCTGGTCGCGGTGACGCTGCTGCGCGTCGCGGGAACGACGGCGCGCGGCTGGGCGTGGGCGCTCGGGCGGACGCTGCTGACCGTCCCCTACGCGGCGGCCTTCACGGTCGCCGTCCCGCTCGGGCTCGCCGCGGCGTCGGCGGTCGGCGGGAAGCTCGACTCCCTCACCGCCTGCGCCTTCGGCGCCGGAGCCGGGGCCGCGGTGCTGTGGACGGCGCCGGGCGTCAGCGCGCCGCGGCGCCAGTTGGAGCGGATGTTCCTGCCGGTGGCGCTGCGGCCGCGGGCCGTCGCCGCCGCGGTCGTGGGGCTCGGCGTGCTGTGCCTGCTCGTCGGCGTCGGCGCCATGACGATGACGCCGAGCTTCTCTCCGACCTACGGCCTCCAGCGGACGCTGGAGAGCTCCATGGACCGCCTCCAGCACGCCGTCAACAGGGTGTGAGGCGTGATGTCCGACACGTCCGATTCGGGACGACTCTTGCCCGGCAAACCCGCCGCACACGTGGGTAAGGTCTCACGAACTGGGATTTGCCAGTAGGCTACCGACAAGTAACATTATCGTGCACGGCCGAACCGGGGACCCGGCTCCGAAGCACGTTCGGGTGTTTGGCAGGCTGTGACTTCGAAAGCGCATGTCCGCGTCGACCCGTCATGGGCGGCGCCCCTCTGCCGCTTACCTCAGCGGCCAACTGAGTGCAGGGAGGTCGGCCACCGGCCATGAACATCGTCGTCCTGGTGAAGCAGGTTCCCGATACGGAGAGCCCGCGCAAGCTGAAGTCCGATGACAGCACGCTCGACCGCGCCGCGGCGGACGGCGTGATCAACGAACTCGACGAGTACGCGATCGAAGAGGCGCTGAGCATCAAGGAGGCCCAGGGCGGCGAGGTGACCGTCCTCACCATGGGCCCCGACAAGGCCACCGACTCCATCCGCAAGTCGCTGGCGATGGGCGCCGACAAGGCCGTCCACCTCGTCGACGACGGGCTGGCCGGATCGGACGCGCTGCAGACCTCCTACGCGCTGCAGCAGGCGCTCGGCCGCACCGGCTTCGACCTGGTGATCCTCGGCGCGGAGTCCACCGACGCGCGCACCGGCGTGCTCGCCGCGATGCTCGCCGAGCGGCTCGGGGTCCCGCAGCTGTCGCTCGCCAACAAGGTCGAGATCGACGGCACGTCCATCAAGGTGCAGCGGCAGACCGACTACGGCTTCGACCGGGTCGAGGCCACCCTGCCCGCGGTGGTGTCCGTCGTGGAGAAGATCAACGAGCCGCGCTACCCCTCGTTCAAGGGGATCATGGCGGCCAAGAAGAAGCCGGTCGAGACGCTCGGCCTCGGCGACGCCGGCATCGACGCGTCCCAGGTCGGCCTGGCGAACGCCGCGACCGAGGTGGTCGACTTCGCCGAGGCGCCGCCGCGCGCGAAGGGCGAGATCGTCACCGACGAGGGCGACGGCGGTGCGAAGATCGCCGAGTTCCTCGCGTCGAAGAAGTTCGTCTGACCGAGGAAGGGGATTGCAACCATGGCCGAGATTCTCGTCCTCGTCGACCACGTCGACGGTGAGGTCAAGAAGGTCACGCTCGAACTGCTGACGCTGGCGAACCGGCTCGGCGAGGCCGCCGCCGTATGGGTCGGCCCGGGCTACGAGAACGCCAAGGACAGGCTCGCCGAGTACGGCGCCGGCAAGGTCTACGTGGCCGCCGACGAGGAGCTCACCTCCTACGTCGTCGCCCCGAAGGCCGCGCTGCTGGCCCAGCTCGTGAGCGAGAAGTCCCCGGCCGCGGTGCTGGTGGCCGCGACCGGCGAGGGCAAGGAGATCGCGGGCCGCCTGGCCGTCAAGACCGGCTCCGGCGTGCTCACCGACGTCGTGGACGTCGCCGACGGCTTCGTCGCCGAGCACTCCATCTTCGGCGGCGGGATCATCGCGCACGCCAGGGTGAAGACGGGCACGCCGATCATCGCCGTGCGGCCGAACTCCGTCGCCCCCGAGGCGGCCCCGGCCACCCCGGCCGAGGAGCAGGTGTCGGTCGCGCTCTCGGACGCCGACAAGGGCGCCCGGATCGTGGAGAAGGTCGTCCAGGAGAAGGGCGAGCGCCCGGACCTGACCGAGGCCGCGATCGTGGTCTCCGGCGGCCGCGGCGTCGGCGGCGCCGAGAACTTCAAGATCATCGAGGGGCTGGCCGACTCGCTCGGCGCGGCCGTCGGCGCCTCCCGCGCCGCGACCGACGCCGGCTGGTACCCGCACTCGTTCCAGGTCGGCCAGACCGGCAAGACGGTGTCGCCGCAGCTCTACGTCGCGGTCGGCATCTCCGGCGCCATCCAGCACCGGGCCGGCATGCAGACCTCGAAGACCATCGTCGCCATCAACAAGGACCCCGAGGCGCCGATCTTCGAGCTCGTCGACTACGGCGTGGTGGGCGACCTGTTCCAGGTCGCGCCGCAGCTCACCGAGGAGATCAGCAAGCGCAAGTGATCCCGCGCGGACGGCCCGGCGACGCTCGCGTCGCCGGGCCGTCGGCGTTCAGGAGCGCTTCGGCGACGGATACGGGACGGCTTTCAGCAGCGCGGGCTTGAGCATGTCGTCGACCTCGGCGTAGGGCAGGACGGAGTCGCGCAGGCCGCACGCCGACTCGTATCCCAGGGTCGAGCCGTAGAAGGCCACGCGCAGGCCCGTCGGGGTGAGCGCCATGGTGACCTCGCCGGACTTGACGAACGCGGACGGGTTGTCGGTGCCCCGTGGCTGGAAGCCGCCGCCGCGCGGCTGGTCGCTGTAGCAGTAGACCCCCCCGGGCTGGTGCGCCTTGATCCTGCCGTCCAGCGGCTTGAGGCCCTGCTCGGTCGGGACGCGGAACAGGTCGAGCGGCTTGTAGGACGCGCCCGTCCTGAGGTCGACGGTCGCCGCCTGGGACTGGTCCCAGCCCGTCCCGCGCTCGCCGCGCAATTCGACGGTGTACCAGACCGACAGCAGCCGGTCGCTGCGCAGCAGGATCTTCGGCGTCACGACGTCGGTGTAGGGACCGCGGCCGCCGGACTGCAACCCGTTGCGCGTCTTGGCCCAGCGCTGTTCGAGCGGTGCCCGGAGCGCCTGGTTGATCTTCCGGTTGAGCGCGGCGTCCCCGCCCGTCACCCGCACGACCTGGCCCTGCGCCTGGAACGTCTTGCCGCCGCCGAGGTCCTGCCGCGGCTCGCTGAGAGCGGCCAGCTGCGCCACCACCGGCTTCGCCTTGGGAGCCTGGTCGGCCACCGCCACGTACACCGCCGCCCCGCCGCCCACGGCGACCGCGGCGGCGCCTCCCGCGACGGCGACGGCGCCCTTCGCGCCGAGCGTGCCGATGACGCCCTTGCCCGCCGCGCCCGCCGCGCCGGCGCCGCCCGTTCCGGCCGCGCCCGACCCGGCCGCCCCGGCGGCCCCCGCGGAGCCCGCGGCTCCGGCCGACCCGGCCGCGCCCGCCGCTCCGGCGGCCCCTGCCGAGGCGCCGCCGGAGCCGAGGCCGAGCGCGGTCAGCGGGAACAGCACCGACAGCGCGGCGGCGGTCCCCGCGAGCGTGCGGACGCCGCGCCCCTCCCAGTCGGGCCCGTACGCGCCCGCCGCGACCGACTCCAGCTCGGAGACGAACGCGGCGGCGCCCATCGGCCGCTCCCACGGGTCCTTCGCCAGCCCCCGCTCGATCAGCGGGCGGAGCGGCCCGGGGACGTCCGCCACCGGTATCGGGGCCGTGAGGTGGCGGCCCATCAGCCCGGCCTGGTCCTCGGCGGTGTAGGGGCGGCGCCCCGTCACGCACTCGAAGAACACGCACGCCGCCGCGTACACGTCGGTGGCGGGGGAGGCGGGCTCGTTCCGCCACTGCTCCGGCGCCATGTAGACGGGCGTCCCGGAGCGGCCGGACGCGCCCGCGTCCACCGCGATGCCGAAGTCGATCAGCTTGCTCAGCCCGTCGCCGCGCACGATCACGTTGGCGGGCTTGTAGTCGCGGTGGACGATCCCGAGGCCGTGGGCGGCGGCGAGGCCGAGCAGCGAGCCCTTGAGGACCGCCAGCGCGGCCTCCGGCGCCAGCGGCCCCCGCTCGGCGAGCACCGACTTCAGCGGCGCCCCGTCCACCGCCTCCATGACGATCGCCGCGCCGTCCGGCGTCTCGACGAGGCCGAAGAGCTGGGCGACGAACGGGTTGCGCAGCCGGCCGAGCAGCTCGGCCTCGCCGCGGAACCGGTCGCGGAACTCCGCGTCCCCGGTGAGGGACGCCGACAGGTACTTGATCGCGGCCGGGCGGCCCGTCGCGTCGTGCCGCGCGAGCACGACGCGACCCTGTGCGCCCTCGCCCAGCACCCGCAGCTCGGTGTAGCCCGGAACCCGCCAGTCGCCCATACCGCCCCCTGTCCGCCCGTTCTGGAAGGGGTTATATCGGATGGCGGCCTCAGGCGGCGACGGGTTCCGGTCGAGCGTCGCCCGGCACCGGGGCCTCCGCCGCCGGCTCGGGGGCCGGGGCGGGGACGGTCACGTCGGCGGTCGCGCGCAGCGGCGCGTACCGGGCGCCCGCCGCGATCAGCAGCGCCAGGACGACGACCACGCCGACGCCGACCCGCAGGGACGTCGCCTCCGAAAGGAAGCCGACCACGACGGGGCCGAGCAGCAGGCCGCCGTAGCCCATCGCGCCGACCTGGGCGACGGCCGCCGCGGGACGGTCCGGGGCGGCCGAGCCCGCCAGCGAGATCGTCGTCGGGACGACCGTGCAGACCACGAGCCCGGTCACGAAGAACCCGGCGATCGCCACCGCCGGGACGGGCGCCAGCACGACGACGGTCATGCCCGCCGCGGTGCCGAGGCCCGCGCCGACCAGCAGCCGGCGGGTGCCGACCCGCATCCGGACGCGGTCGCCGACGAGCCGCCCGAGCAGCATCGCCAGCTCGAACACCGGGTAGCCGGCCGCGGCGACGGCCTCGGTCGCGCCGAGCTCCTCGTGCAGGAGCAGCCCGCTCCAGTCGGCGATCGACCCCTCGGTCATGAACGCGATGAACGCGAGGACGCCGATCAGGTAGACGGCGGGCGGCAGCCGGCGCGCCTTGCGCCCCGTCCCGGACGCGGCCGGCGCGGCGGGGTCGGGCAGGTAGGTGCGGCCGAGCGCGAGGGCGGCGGGCAGCGACAGCAGCGCGGCGGTCAGCACGGTCTCGGTGAACCCGAAGCCGGCCGCGGCCGTCGCGACGCCGAACAGGCCGCCGCTCATCGCACCGACGCACCAGCCGGCGTGCATGCCGCTCATGACGGACCGGCGGTACGCCTGCTCGACGACGCTGCCCTGCGCGTTCATCGCGATGTCGGTGATCCCGAACGTCATGCCGAACAGCGCGACCGCGCCGAGGAGCACGCCGTAGGTGGGGGCGAGCGCGACGGCCGCGTAGGACACCGCGGTCAGCGGCAGCGCGACCCGCAGGACGGTGCGGCTGCCGGCCCGCGCCATCACGCCGCGCAGCGCCTGCATGGCCGCGATCGCGCCGAGCCCCCAGACGAGGACGACGATGCCGATCTCACCCTCGTTCGTCCCGAACTTGCCGGCCAGCGCCGGCATGCGCGCCACCCACACTCCGGTCAGCAGACCGGCCAGTGCGAAGGTCAGGAACGTCCCCGAACGGGCACGGAACAGCATTGTTCACCTCTTTCTCGGCTCGGCGGGGCGCACCCCGGTGGTGCGGCGGGCGTCGGGGGACGTGCCGCGGCGTGTGACATGCGTCATGGAACGCTCCAAACCGCTGCGGGTCGGGAGCGTCCAGGTCCGGAGGGTTCCGGAGGTTCGGGTGGGGCGCGCGGCGCCCCGGCGTCAGCGCTCCAGCAGCCCCAGGAGCCGCTGTTTCAGCGCATCGAGCTGCGCGCCGTCGTACAGCGCGGGGTCATGGCTGACCACCTCCCAGAGGCCCTCGGCCGCCAGCCTGACGACCGCGGCGGTGCCGGGGTCGGGATCGTCCGCGGGATCGCGGCCGTGCCAGCGGCGCATCGCCTCGTTCAGCGGCTCGGCCTGCTCCGGATCGGCGGCGACGGCCGTGATGGCCGACCACCGCCGGTAGGCGCGGGCCTCGCCGGTGAGGATCTCGAACGTGGCCTCGACGTACGCGCGGGTGTAGGACCCGGGCGTGCCGTCGTCGTAGGCGGCGATCAGGGCGTCGAACTCCTCGATCACCCGCGCCACCATCGCCCGGACGAGCTCCTCCTTGGTGGGGAAGTGGTAGAGCAGCCCTCCCTTGCTGACGCCGGCGCGGTCGGCGACCGCGCTGAGCGTCAGCGCCTGCGTCCCCTGCTCGAAGAGCACGGACTCGGCGGCGTCCAAGAGGGCTTCCCGTTTCATGACGTTCTTACTGTACCGGCTGGACGGTATACGGGCCAACAGCGGGGGCCCCACCGCTATTCCGGCCCGTCGCGGGCGTGTTCCGAGCGTTCCCCAGGGCCCCGGAAGGGAACACGAAGGGCGCGGATACTGTTGTCCGCGTGGTGACCTACCTCGACCATGCGGCGACCACCCCGATGCTGCCCGAGGCCATCGAGGCGATGACGGCGGAGCTGCGCGAGCTCGGCAACCCCTCCTCGCTGCACGCCGTGGGCCGGCGGGCCAGGCGCGTCGTCGAGGAGTCCCGCGAGATCATCGCCGAGGCGTTCGGCGCCCGGCCGAGCGAGGTCGTGTTCACCTCCGGAGGCACCGAGGCCGACAACCTTGCCGTCAAGGGGATCTACTGGGCGCGCCGCGCCGCCGACCCGTCCCGCACCCGCGTGCTCGTCGGCGCCGTCGAGCACCACGCCGTCCTGGACGCGGTCCAGTGGCTCGCCGACCACGAGGACGCCCAGGTCGACGTCGTCCCGGTGGACGGTCTGGGCCGCGTCACCCCCGAAGCGCTGCGCGAGGTGCTCGGCTCCGGCGACGACGTGGCGCTCGCCACCGTGATGTGGGCCAACAACGAGGTCGGCACCGTCCAGCCCGTCGCCGACCTGGCCGCCGCCGCGGGCGAGCGCGGCGTGCCGCTGCACACCGACGCCGTCCAGGCCGCGGGGCAGCTGCCCGTCGGCTTCGCGGCGAGCGGCGCGCAGGCGCTGACCATCACCGGCCACAAGCTCGGCGGCCCGATCGGCGTCGGCGCCCTGCTGCTGGCCAAGCCGAAGCCGCCGGTGTTCCTCGACCCGGTGCCGCTGCTGCACGGCGGCGGCCAGGAGCGCGACGTCCGCTCCGGGACGCTCGACACCCCCGCCATCGCCGGGTTCGCCGCCGCCGTCCAGGTCGCGGTCGCCCGCCGCGAGGCCGAGGCGCGCCGCCTCGCCGGGCTGCGCGACGAGCTGATCGCCGCCGTGCGCGCCGCCGTCCCCGAGGCGGTCCTGAACGGCGACCCCGACGACCGCCTTCCCGGCAACGCCCACTTCTCCTTCCCCGGCTGCGAGGGCGACGCCCTGCTCATGCTGCTGGACGCGCGCGGCATCGCCTGCTCCACCGGCTCGGCGTGCTCGGCGGGCGTCTCGCGGCCCAGCCACGTCCTCGTCGCCATGGACGCCGGCGCCGAGCGCGCCCGCGGCTCGCTGCGCTTCTCCCTCGGCCACACCAGCACCGAGGCCGACGTGAAGGCCCTCGCCGACGCCATCGGCCCGGTCGTCGAGCGCGCCCGGCGCGCCGGGCTCAGCTGACGCTTGTTTGACCTCCCCTTGAACGGGGACAGCGTGGCCGTGACGACGGACGTGAGCCACGGACTCAGGCAGGCTGCGGGACACCCCTGGTTCCACCACATGTCGCGGGTGGGACTGGTCGCGCGCGGCCTCCTCTACCTCCTCATCGGCTGGATGGCCCTCCAGGTCGCCTTCGGCGGCGGCGGGAAGGAGGCCGACCGCAAGGGCGCGCTGGAGGCCATCGCCGACAAACCGGGCGGCCTCGTCCTCATCGGGCTGATGGCGGCCGGTTTCGCCGCGCTCGTGCTCTGGCAGGCGGCGGAGGCCCTCTTCGGCCGTCCCGTCCCGGACGGCGACAAGCCGACCAAGCGCCTGGGCTCGGCCGGACGCGCGGTCGTCTACGCGTCCGCGTTCGCGGCGACCCTCGCGTTCCTGTTCGGCCACCACGGCTCGTCGAGCGACCAGCAGTCCAAGACCTACACCGCACGCCTCATGGAGGCGCCGGGCGGCCGCTGGCTGGTCCTCGCGGTCGCGGCGGGCTTCATCGCCTGGGGCGCCTTCATGGTCGCGCACGCCCTCCGCCGGAAGTTCATGAAGGACCTGAAAGGCTGGGAGATGGGCGACACCGCCCGGCGCATCGTGAAGCCCCTCGCGATCGTCGGCAACGTCGCCCGCGGCCTCGTCGGCGGCGCCGTCGGCGCCTTCCTCGCCTACTCGGCCCTGACCTTCCAGCCCGACAAGGCCCAGGGCCTGGACGGCACCCTCCGCGAATTCGCCTCCACCCCCGCCGGCCCCTGGGGCCTGGCAGCCATAGCCCTAGGCGTCCTCACATTCGGCCTCTACAGCTTCTGCGAAGCCCGCTACCGCAAGGTAGACGCAAGCAACTAGCCCGACCCGCAGGCTTGAACCCTGACCCCGGTCACGGGCAGGCGCGTGGAGCGAGCGCAGCGAGCGGAACGCGCCTGCCCGTCGAGCCGGGCGACCGCAGCGACACGACGAAAACCCGCACGGGCACGGAAACCAGCACCGTGGCGTGAGGATCGCCCGGCTCGTAACGGGGGTTCCAGGGGGTCGCCCCCCTGGGAATTACGGCTGGTAGGGGGCTAGGGCCTTCCAGCCTGGGTCGTTGGTGGAGGCGACCTTCGCCTTGCCTTCCGGCCAGCCGGCGGCGAGCTGGTCGAGTTCGGAGATGACGCCCGAGTCGGGGTCGGCGTACAGGTGGAAGACGCGCAGGCCGTCGCCGGTCTCCTGGACGGCGAGGACGGCGCGGTCGCCGAGCTTGGCGAGCTTCTTCTCGAACGCGCGCAGGGCGCCCGACGACGGCTCGACGGGGAGCCGGTCGGGGTTGCTATTGGCGTACGGGACGGTGATCGCCACGTGCAGGTCGCAGAGCGGGTAGTCCTGCCGGTGCAGCGGGAACCGGGCGCCGAGGCGGGCGGGGTGGCCGCGCGGGGTGCGGCCTTCGCCGGTCAGCCAGGCGGGCTCGGAGAACGGCTCGGAGATCTGCTCGACCACCGCGGACAGCATGGACGGCGGCAGCGCGTCGATCGGCGCCTCGGTCGCGATGGAGACCTCGCCGATCCAGCGGGCCACGTCGTCCTCGCCGAGCGCCCAGTGCAGCACGTTCAGCGCGACCTGGAGCTGCTGCTCCTCGGAGACGAACAGGAAGTCGGGGTGGTAGGCCGTGATGTGCACGCGGGCGCGGTCGGCGTCGGCGCGCATGCCGAGCCGGACGTACTCCAGGTCGAACTCGTGGTCGCCGAGGATGAGGTCCTGGCCGAGCATCTCCGGGTCGGCCTGGCGGGCGGGGTGGAAGCTCCAGCCGGCGGCCGCGGAGCCGGTCGGCGCGGAGCGCACCCACCGCTCGGTCAGCCCGCGCAGCTCGGGGTCGCCGCCGCCGGTCACGGTGAGCGAGGGG
The DNA here is from genome assembly GCF_040649235.1 of Spirillospora sp. NPDC049024. Taxonomy (NCBI): domain Bacteria; kingdom Bacillati; phylum Actinomycetota; class Actinomycetes; order Streptosporangiales; family Thermomonosporaceae; genus Spirillospora; species Spirillospora sp. NPDC049024. Next base: position 556,616 of record NZ_JBEZFD010000001.1, on the reverse strand, counting down.
TTCCGGTCGTCGGCGCCGCCGATCTCCCACTGGAGCCGGGGGTGGATCTTGTGGACGCGGCGGGAGAGCTCCTCCACCGCCTCGGCCGACAGGCCCTCGCCGGGCACGCCCGGTTCGGCCTCCTCGGACCGCTCGGGTGCGGCGGCCAGCGAGGCCTCGATCGTCGGGCGGGCCTGCGCCCACCACTCCCAGAACTCGCTGATGGCGGGCGGTGCGGCGGCGGACGCCTCGCGCGGGCGGCGGAAGATTCCCATAGCGGCCCCAATCGTACGCGGAAATGACGTCGGGAGACCGGGCCACGCCGCGTACGCTCGAAGGACTATGGCTCTTCGCGTACTAGCCGCCATGTCGGGCGGCGTCGACTCCGCCGTGGCCGCCGCCCGCGCCGCCGAGGCCGGGCACGACGTGACCGGCGTCCACATGGCCCTCTCCAGCAACCCGCAGTCCTACCGGACGGGGGCGCGCGGATGCTGCACCCTGGAGGACTCCAGGGACGCCCGCCGCGCCGCCGACGTGATCGGCATCCCGTTCTACGTGTGGGACCTCGCCGAGCGCTTCCACAAGGACGTGGTGGAGGACTTCGTCAGCGAGTACGCGGCGGGCCGCACCCCGAACCCGTGCCTGCGCTGCAACGAGAAGATCAAGTTCGCGGCGCTGCTGGACCGCGCGATGGCGCTCGGGTTCGACGCCGTCTGCACCGGCCACTACGCGCGGCTGGACGGCGGCGTCCTGCGCCGCGGCGTCGACGAGGCCAAGGACCAGTCCTACGTGCTGGCCGTCTGCACGCCCGAGCAGCTCGCGCACGCGCTGTTCCCGCTCGGCGACACCTCCAAGGCCGACATCCGCCGGGAGGCCGAGCGGCGCGGCCTCCAGGTCGCCGACAAGCCCGACAGCCACGACATCTGCTTCATCGCCGACGGCGACACGCGCGGCTTCCTGGCCGAGCGGCTGGGGACGGCGCCCGGCCCGATCGTCGACACCGACGGCAACGAGGTCGGCGAGCACGACGGCGCCTACGCCTACACGATCGGCCAGCGCAGGGGCCTGCGGATCGGCACCCCGGCGCCGGACGGGCGGCCCCGCTACGTCCTTGACATCTCGCCGGTCACGAACACGGTGACGGTGGGGCCGCGCGAGTCGCTGGACGTCCACGAGATCACCGGTGAGCGCCCGGTGTGGCTGGCCGACGCCCCGGAGGGCCCGTTCGACTGCCAGGTCCAGCTCCGCGCGCACGGCGAGGTCTACGACTGCACGGCCGAGCAGGCCGGCGACGAGCTGCGCGTCCGGCTGGCCGCCCCCGCCCGGGGCGTGGCGACCGGCCAGGCCGCCGTCCTGTACGACGGCGACCGGGTCCTCGCGTCGGCGACGATCGCCGACACCGCCCGCGTCCCCGCCTGACGGGTTCCCGGGAACACGACCCCGGAGCGGACGCATGCGGTTCGCGTCGATGCGCCCGCGGTCTTGAGCCGTCCGCGGCGCACCTGAGATCGCGGCTCGGCGGTGGTCGCGGCGCTTAGCCGATCGCGGCGCGGATAGGGTTTCCAGGGTGACGAGCTATCCGTGGCAGGCCGGGACGGCGACCGGCGTCGGGTCCTATCCGGGGGACGACCCCGCCGAGGCGCTGCGGGTCGTCCTCGGCGAGCTGCCCGAGCTGCCGCACCTGCCCGAGCTGCCCGCGCGCGGCCCCGGCGCCGACCTCGCGGGGCGGACCGCCGGGCTGCTGGTCGACATGCCCGTGCACCTGGAGCCGTCCGGCTGGCGGTTCTCCGACCGCCCGGGGCGCGACACGCTGCGCTCCCGCGACCACCTCGCCCGCGACCTGGACGTCCTGGAGGAGGTCGCGGGCGGCCACGACGGCCCGTTCAAGATCCAGGTGTGCGGCCCGTGGACGCTGGCCGCGTCGATCGAACTGCGGCACGGCGACCGGGCGCTGAAGGACCCGGGCGCCGTCCGCGACCTGGTCGCCTCGCTGGCCGAGGGCGTCGCCGCGCACGTCGCGGACGTCCGGCGGCGGCTGCCCGCCGCGCAGGTCGTCCTCCAGCTGGACGAGCCCGGCCTGCCCGCCGCGCTCGCCGGGACGGTCCCGACCGCCAGCGGGTTCTCGCGGCTCCGGGCGATCGAGGAGCCGGTGGCCGAGGAGGCCCTGCGCGCGGTGATCGAAGCGGCGGACGCCTACCCCGTCGTGCACTGCTGCGCCCGGAACGTCCCGTACGGGCTGCTGCGCGGCGCCGGGGCGAAGGCGCTCTCGGTCGACCTGCGGCTGGTGCCGAAGCGCGACGACGACGCGGTGGGCGAGGCGATCGACGCGGGGATCGGGCTGCTCCTCGGCGCGGTGCCCGCGACCGACGCGGCGCTGCCGTCCCTGAAGGAGACCGCCGAGCCGGTGCGGGACCTGTGGCGGCGGCTCGGGTTCCCGGCCGATCGGCTGGCGGAGCAGGTCGTGGTCACTCCGGCGTGCGGGATGGCCGGCGCGTCGCCGCGCTACGTCCGCACGGCCCTCAAGCGCTGCCGCGACACGGCCCGGATGCTGTACGAAGCCGCCCTCTAGGAGGGCGCGCCGAGGGCTCATATTGTCGGTCCCGTTGGCGAGAATGGGGGCATGACCATGAGCGACGGCGTTCCGACCGAGGCGCGGCAGCGCCACAAGGAGCTGAGCGAGCGGCTCGACGAGGCCAACTACCGGTACTACGTCCTCGACCAGCCGACGCTCTCCGACGCCGACTACGACCGGATGATGCGGGAGATCCGCGAGCTGGAGGAGCGGCATCCCGAGCTGGTCACGCCCGACTCGCCGACGCAGAAGGTCGGCGCGCCCATCGTCACGGACTTCGCGACGGTCCAGCATCTGGAGCGGATGCAGAGCCTCGACAACGCGATGAGCGCCGACGAGCTGCTCGCCTGGGACGAGCGCGTCGTCAAGGAGGTCGGCGAGGTCGCCGGCTACCTGTGCGAGCTGAAGATCGACGGCCTGGCGATCGCGCTGACCTACGAGAAGGGGCGGCTCACGCGCGGGGTCACCCGCGGCGACGGGCGCACCGGCGAGGACGTCACCAACAACGTCCGCACCATCGCCGACATCCCGTCCCGGCTCGCGGGCGACGGCTGGCCGGACGTGCTGGAGGTCCGCGGCGAGGTCTTCCTGCCGGTCGAGGGGTTCGAGCAGGTCAACGCGGCCCAGCTGGAGGCGGGCAAGGAGCCCTTCGCCAACCCGCGCAACGCGGCGGCGGGCTCGCTGCGGCAGAAGGACCCGCGGGTCACCGCGCACCGGCCGCTCGGCATGCTCGTCCACGGGTTCGGCGCGTGGCGGGGCGGGAAGCAGCCCGACAGCCAGTCCGGCGCCTACGAGCTGATGCGCGGGTGGGGCCTGCCGGTCAGCGACCGCTACAAGGTCGTCGGCGGGCTCGACGCCGTCCGCGAGTACATCGCGGAGTACGGCGACGACCGGCACGGCACCGCGTACGAGATCGACGGCGTCGTGGTCAAGGTCGACCAGTTCGCGCTGCAGCGGCGGCTCGGCTCGACGAGCCGCGCGCCGCGCTGGGCGATCGCGTGGAAGTACCCGCCGGAGGAGGTCAACACCAAGCTCCTCGACATCAAGGTCGGCGTGGGCCGTACGGGGCGCGTCACCCCGTACGGGGTGATGGAGCCGATCAAGGTGGCGGGGTCCACGGTCGAGCGGGCGACGCTGCACAACGCGAGCGAGGTCAAGCGCAAGGGCGTCCTGATCGGCGACACGGTCGTGCTGCGGAAGGCGGGCGACGTCATCCCCGAGATCGTCGCGCCGGTGACGGGGCTGCGCGACGGCTCCGAGCGCGAGTTCACGATGCCCGAGACCTGCCCCGAGTGCGGGACGGAGCTGGCGTACGAGAAGGAGGGCGACGTCGACATCCGCTGCCCGAACGCCAGGAGCTGCCCAGGCCAGCTGCGCGAGCGGCTGTTCTACCTGGCGAGCCGCAAGGTGCTCGACATCGAGGCGCTCGGCTACGTCGCGGCGACCGCGCTCACCCAGCCGCTGGAGCCGAGCGACCCCCCGGTGAAGAACGAGGGCGACCTGTTCCACCTCACGGTCGACCGGCTGCTCCCGATCAGGAGCCTCGTCCTCGACCAGCGGACCGGGACGGTGAAGACCGACCCGAAGACCGGCGAGCCGAAGGTGGTGTCGTTCTTCGCCAACAAGGAGGGCGAGCCGAAGAAGACGGTCGAGATCCTCTTCGAGGAGCTGGAGAAGGCCAAGCGGCAGCCGCTGTGGCGGGTGCTGGTGGCGCTGTCGATCCGGCACGTGGGGCCGTCCGCCGCCCAGGACCTCGCGCGCGAGATGCGCTCGATGGACGCGATCGCCGGCGCGACGGAGGAGGAGCTCGCGGCGGTCGACGGCGTCGGGCCGACCATCGCCGCGTCGATCAAGAGGTGGTTCGAGGAGGACTGGCACCGCGAGATCGTCGACAAGTGGCGGGCCGCCGGGGTCCGGATGCAGGACGAGGGCGCCGAGGGCCCGCGCCCGCTGGAGGGCGTCACGGTGGTCATCACCGGGTCGCTGGAGGGGTTCAGCCGCGACTCGGCGACCGAGGCGGTGCAGCGGCTCGGCGGGAAGGTGTCCGGGTCGGTGTCGAAGAAGACGGGCTTCGTGGTCGTCGGCGACAGTCCCGGGTCGAAATACGACAAGGCAGTCAAGTTGGGCGTACCGGTCCTGGAAGAGGAGGGCTTCCGGGTCCTGCTGTCCGATGGGCCAGATGCGGCCAAAAACGTAACTATGCGCGCCGAGGCCTAACACGGTGTGGTTGCGGGGGTTTCGACCAGGGTTGCGTTACTCAGGGGTACACTTCCACTACCCAGCGACGAGGGACGGGTGCGGAAAGGAAATAACGGAACGTACGCAACCGGTTTCGCGAAGTTGAGCAAAGGCCGTACCCTCCCTCACATCACGACCCACACCTGAAATCTCCGGACGTAACACCCGGGGGGCGTCCCCCGAGGTCGGGGACGCCCGGTGCCGGGGGACGGCCCCCCGAAGCCCCCCGAGGATGTGATGAAGGACCCGAACAACACGCGGAACACGGCGCCACGCCGTGGCTCCCCGTTGTGGATCTACTTCGTCGTCGTCATCCTGCTCGGCCTCGCCGCAGGCGTCGCCGCGTTCTCCGGGCTGAGCCGCGCCGACCTGGACGCGCTCGCCGGCAACCCGGTCTTCTGGATCCTCGGCTGCTTCATCATCTTCGGCGAACTGCGTCCGATCATCACTCCCGGCTCCACCGAGAACAACGGCGCCACCACCTCGACCACGTTCTCGTTCGCCGCGCTGCTGTACGCGGGGCTGCCCATCGCCGCCGCCCTCCAGGCCGTCGCCGTGATCACGTGCGGGATCTTCCGCGCCCGCTCCCCGCACCGCATCGCCTTCAACGTCGCCCAGTACACCCTCAGCCTCGCCGCCGCCCAGTTCGTCCTCGCGCTGTCCGGCGACGTCGCGACCCCGTCGCAGCTGTGGGTGCCGCACGGCTCCGACCTGCCGGCCATCGCGCTCGCCGGCGCCGTCTACTTCGCCTGCAACGACACCCTCGTCGGCGCCGCCGTCGCGCTGCACTCGCGCGTGTCGCTCCTCAAGGCGCTCCGCTGGGACCTCGCCTACCAGGTGCTCGTGCACCTGGCGCTGCTCGGCCTCGCCCCGCTGATGGTCATCGCGATGGACCGGTCCGCCGTCTTCGTGCCGCTCATCGTCCTGCCGTTCATCGCCGTCTACCTGAACGCCTCCGTCTCGGTCCGGCGCGAGCACCAGGCGCTGCACGACGGGCTGACCGGCCTGCCCAACCGCAAGCTGCTGATCGTCCGCACCGAGGAGGCGCTCGCCGAGGCGCGCGGCGCGGAACGGCGGCGGCCGCGCGCGGCGGGCCTCGGGTCCCGGCGGCGCAAGGCGGCCGAGCCGCCCGACCAGCGCGCCGGGCTGTTCCTGCTCGACCTCGACCGGTTCAAGGAGGTCAACGACACCCTCGGGCACCCCACCGGCGACCGGCTGCTGCAGATCGTCGCGCACCGGCTCACCCACAGCGTCCGCCCCGGCGACCTCGTCGCGCGGCTCGGCGGCGACGAGTTCGCGGTGCTGCTGCCCACCGTGCGGGACGAGGCCGCCGCCCGCGAGGTCGCCGCCCGGCTGCGCGCCGCGCTCTCCGAACCCGTCCGGCTGGACGGCATGTCGTTCGACCTGGAGGCCAGCGTCGGCATCGCGCTGTTCCCCGACCACGCGCCCGACTTCGAGCTGCTGCTGCAACGCGCCGACGTGGCCATGTACAACGCCAAGGAGGCCCGGACCGGCGTCGAGACCTACTCGCCCGGCAAGGACCGCAACTCCCCGGCGCGGCTCAGCATGCTCGGCGACCTGCGCCGCGCCCTCGACCGCTCCGAGCTGGAGCTGTTCTACCAGCCGAAGATCTCGCTGCGGGACGGCCACCTCGTCGGCATGGAGGCGCTGCTGCGCTGGCGCCACCCCGACAAGGGCCTGCTGGAGCCGGAGGCGTTCCTGTCGGTCGCCGAGCAGACCTACCTGATGCGCTCGATCACCCACTACGTGGTGGAGGCCGCGCTCGCCCAGGCGGCCGCGTGGTGGCGGGCCGACATGCCCGTCCAGGTCGCGGTGAACGCCTCGGGGCGCGACCTGCTCGACACCGGCCTCACCGAGGTCATCGAGGAGGGCCTGCTCGCCCGCGGCCTGCCCGCCGCCGCGCTCCAGCTGGAGATCACCGAGCGCATCCTGATGAACGAGCCCGCCTACGCCTCCGACACCGTGGGCGCCCTCGCCGAGCTCGGCATCCCGCTCAGCCTGGACGACTTCGGCACCGGCTACTCCTCGCTCGTCCGGCTCAAGCGGCTGCCGGTCGAGGAGATCAAGATCGACTCCTCGTTCGTGCGGCGGCTGGCCGACTCGCCCGACGACGCCGTCATCGTCCGCTCGATCGTCGACCTCGTCCGCACCCTGGGCCTGCGCTCGGTGGCCGAGGGCGTCGAGGACCCCGCGATCGCCGAGCGGCTCCGCGAGATGGGCTGCGACGCCGCGCAGGGCTGGCACTTCTGCCGCCCCATGGACGCCGCCGCCGCGACCGACTGGCTGTACTCGGTCGCGGTCCCGTCGGTGAAGGCCCCCGGAGGCGCCTGACCCCTCTTGCTGCGGAGGGGGCTTCGCGCCGCGGAGCGCCGCCTTCGCGCAGGCGCCCTGGGTCAGGGTGTCGTCCTGCTGGAAGACGGCGCTTCCTCCGCTGCCGGTCGCGGGGTCTCGCGGCGGTGCCCGCGGTCAGTGGCGCCCGCGGTCAGTAGCGGCGGCGGGCCTCGTAGTCGTCCTCGTAGTACTCCTCGCGCACGGCGGCCGGCGGGGGACGGCGGGTGACCGCGCGCCTGGCGGACATGATCCGCACGATGCCGACGACCAGGCCGATCAGGCCGCCGATCATCAGGATCACGCCGACCAGCCGGATGTCGATGCCGCTGATGTCGTAGTTGACTGCGTATGCCAGGATCGCGCCGATGATGATCAGGGCGATGCTGCCGCCGATGGTCACGGCGGTCTCCTCTCCTCGTCCCGGGGGTGGACGGAAGTAGCGTTCCCTCCCTGCGGGAATGAAACGGGCGACCTGCTCGGCCCCGCCCCGGCCCGCGCCGGCCTCTCGCGGGCGCGCCCCCATAAACAAGTCGGGTCGCGGGGGCGCGGCCCCATAGGATGGCGGTGAACCCACTTCATCGCACGAACGGTTTCTCGAATGTCCGCCATCACCCGTGACGAGGTGTCGCATCTCGCCCGGCTGTCCCGGCTGGCGCTCGGCGACGATGAGCTCGACCATCTCGCCGCCCAGCTCGACCAGATCATCTCCGCGGTCGCGCGGGTGCAGGAGGTCGCCGCGGAGGACATCCCGCCCACCTCCCACGCGCTCCCGCTGACCAACGTCTACCGGACGGACGAGGTGCGACAGTGCCTCCGGCCCGAGCAGGCCCTCGCCGGCGCGCCGGCCGCCGAGGAGCAGCGCTTCCGCGTACCGCGGATCCTGGACGAGGAGGCGTAACCCGTGAGTGAGCTGGTGAGGAAGACGGCGGCGGAGCTCGGGGAGCTGATCGCCGCCGGGGAGGCGTCGGCCGTCGAGGTGGCCGAGGCGCACCTCGACCGCATCGCGGCGGTGGACGGCGCGATCAACGCGTTCCTGCACGTCGACCGCGAGACGACGCTGGCGCAGGCCCGCAGGGTGGACGAGCGGCGCGCCGCGGGGGAGGAGCTCGGCCCGCTGGCCGGCGTCCCCGTCGCGCACAAGGACGTGTTCACCACCCAGGACATGCCCACCACCGCCGGGTCCAAGATCCTTGAGGGCTGGCAGCCGCCGTACGACGCGACCGTGACGGCGCGGCTGCGGCAGGCCGGGCTGGTGATCCTCGGCAAGACGAACATGGACGAGTTCGCGATGGGCTCGTCCACGGAGAACAGCGCCTACTTCACGTCCCGCAACCCGTGGGACCTGGAGCGGATCCCCGGCGGGTCGTCCGGCGGGTCGTCCGCGGCGGTCGCCGCGTACGAGGCGCCGCTGTCCACCGGCACCGACACCGGCGGCTCCATCCGGCAGCCCGCCGCGGTCACCGGCATCGTCGGCATGAAGCCGACCTACGGCGGCTCGTCCCGCTACGGCGTCATCGCGTTCGCGTCCTCGCTCGACACGCCCGGGCCGTTCGCCCGCAACGTCCTCGACGCGGCGCTGCTGCACGAGGCGTTCAGCGGCCACGACCCGATGGACTCCACCTCGGTGGACGAGGCCGTCCCGCCGGTCGTGGAGGCCGCGCGCCGCGGCGACGTCAACGGGCTGCGCGTCGGGGTCGTGAAGGAGTTCGCGGGCGACGGCTACCAGCCGGGCGTCTCCGCGCGCTTCGCCGAGGCGGTCGAACTGCTGGAGTCCCTCGGCGCGAAGGTCGTCGAGGTGTCCTGCCCGCACTTCACGTACGCGCTGCCCGCCTACTACCTGATCGCGCCGTCGGAGTGCTCGTCCAACCTGGCCCGCTTCGACGCGATGCGGTACGGCCTGCGCGTCGGCGACGACGGCACCCGCAGCGCCGAGGAGGTCATGGCGCTGACCCGCGCCGAGGGCTTCGGGCCCGAGGTCAAGCGGCGCATCATGCTCGGCACCTACGCGCTGTCGTCGGGCTACTACGACGCCTACTACGGCAAGGCACAGCAGGTGCGCACGCTGATCAAGCGCGACTTCGAGGCCGCGTTCGAGCAGGTGGACGTGCTGGTCTCGCCGACCACGCCGACCACCGCGTTCCCGATCGGCGAGCGCGCCGACGACCCGATCGCCATGTACCTGGCCGACCTGTGCACGATCCCGGCCAACCTCACCGGCAACGCCGCGATCTCGGTGCCGTGCGGCCTCGCGGACGGCCTGCCCGTCGGCCTGCAGATCATGGCCCCCGTGCTCGGCGACGACCGCGTCTACCGCGTCGGCGCCGCCGTCGAGCGGGCCCTCGAAGACCGCTGGGGCGGCCCGCTGCTGGCCAAGGCCCCGGAACTGGTGGAGGCGAAGTGACCACTCCGGCCCTGATGGACTACGACGAGGCGCTGGCGAAGTTCGAGCCGGTGCTCGGCATCGAGACGCACATCGAGCTCGGCACCGCGTCCAAGATGTTCTGCGGTTGCCCGACGGCGTTCGGTGCGGAGCCGAACACGCAGGTGTGCCCGGTGTGCCTGGGTCTGCCGGGATCGCTGCCCGTCACCAACCACGCCGCGATCGAGGGCATCATCAAGATCGGCCTCGCGCTGAACTGCGACATCGTGGAGTGGTGCAGGTTCGCCCGGAAGAACTACTTCTATCCGGACATGCCGAAGAACTTCCAGATCTCGCAGTACGACGAGCCGCTCTGCGTGGAGGGCCACCTCGACGTCGAGGTCGAGGGCGAGACCTACCGGATCGGGATCGAGCGCGTCCACATGGAGGAGGACACCGGCAAGTCGCTGCACGTCGGCGGCTCGACCGGGCGGATCCACGGCGCCGAGTACTCCCTGGTCGACTACAACCGGGCCGGCATCCCGCTGGTGGAGATCGTCACCAAGCCGATCCCCGCGACCGGCGACCGGGCCCCGCTGGTGGCGCGGGCCTACGCGACGGAGCTGCGCGAGCTGGTCCGGTCGCTCGGCGTCTCGGACGTGCGCATGGAGCAGGGCTCGATGCGCTGCGACGTGAACGTCTCGCTCATGCCGCGCGGCGCGCAGGAGTGGGGCACGCGGACCGAGACCAAGAACGTCAACTCGCTGCGCTCGGTGGAGCGGGCCGTCCGGTCGGAGATCGAGCGGCAGGCGGCCGTGCTGGACGCCGGCGGCAAGATCGTCCAGGAGACCCGGCACTTCCACGAGGACACCGGCCGCACCACGAGCGGGCGCAGCAAGGAGGAGGCGCAGGACTACCGCTACTTCCCCGAGCCCGACCTGGTGCCCATGGCGCCGTCCCGGGAGTGGGTGGAGGAGCTGCGGGCCTCGCTGCCGGAGCTTCCGGCCGCGCGCCGCCGCCGCATCCAGCGGGAGTGGAACCTGTCCGACCTGGAGCTGCGGGACGTCGTGAACGCCGGCGCCGTCGACCTCATCGAGGCGACGGTCGCGCAGGGCGCCGACGCCCCGGCGGCCCGCAAGTGGTGGATGAACGAGCTGTCGCGGCGCGCCACCGAGCAGGGCGTCGAGCTGGCCGACCTGCCGATCACGCCCGAGCAGGTCGCCCGCGTGCAGGCGATGATCACCGCGGGGGAGCTGAACGACAAGCTGGCCCGCAAGGTGTTCGAGGGCGTCCTCGCGGGCGAGGGCGGCCCGGACGAGGTCGTCGCCGCGCGGGGCCTGAAGGTCGTCAGCGACGAGGGCGAGCTGGCCTCGGTCATCGACCAGGTGATCGCCGACAACGCGGACGTGGCCGACAAGATCCGCGCCGGGAAGGTCGCCGCCGCCGGCGCCCTCGTCGGCGCCGTGATGAAGGCCACCCGCGGCCAGGCCGACGCCGGCCGGGCCCGCGAGCTCATCCTGGAGAAGCTCGGCGCCGCCTGATCCGTCCGGTGCGGCCGGGGCGGCTCAGCGGAGCGGGACGTCGAGGATGCGGTCGTCGCCCGGTCTGGGGTCGCCCCGGCCGTCGGTGTTGCTGGTCGTCACCCACAGGGAGCCGTTCGGTGCCCTGACGACCGCGCGCAGCCGTCCGTAGCGGCCCTGGAACCGGGCGATGGGCCGCTCCGCCTTGCCGCCGCTGAGCGGGATCTGCCACAGGCGCTCGCCGCGCAGCGCGGCGGCCCACAGGGAACCGCCGGCAAAGGCGAGGCCGGACGGCGACGCCTCGTCGGTCGTCCAGGTCAGGAGCGGGTCGGTGAAGCCCTTGCGGTGACCGACGCCCTCCACCACGGGCCAGCCGTAGTTGCGGCCCTTCTGGATCAGGTTGATCTCGTCGAAGCGGTTCTGGCCGAACTCGGTGGCGTACATGCGGCCCGCGCCGTCCCAGGCCAGGCCCTGGACGTTGCGGTGCCCGTACGTCCAGACGCGGGTACCGAAGGGGTTGCCGGACGCGGGCGCGCCCTCGGGGGTGACGCGGAGGATCTTCCCGGCGAGGGAGTTCTTGTCCTGCGCCTTGCCGCCCTCGCCGGTCTCACCGGTGCTGATGTAGAGCATCTTGTCGGGCCCGAACGCCAGGCGCCCGCCGTTGTGGATGGAACCCTTGGGGATGCCGGTGACGATCGGCTTCAGATCGCTGAGACGGCCGTCATAGGTGGCGCGGACGACACGGTTGTCGGACGCCGCCGTGTAGTACAGGTAGACGAATCGGTCGGTGCCGAAAGACGGGGACACCGCGACGCCGAGGAGGCCGCCCTCACCTTGCGCGTCGACGCCGGGCACCGTGCCGACGGTCGTCCTGCGGCCGGACGGCGTGACGCGCAGGAGCCGGCCGGTGTCCCGTTCCGTCACCAGCGCGTCGCCCCCGGGCAGGAACGCCACGGCCCACGGCACCTTCAGGCCGTCGGCGACGGTCCGGGGCGTGCCCGGTGCGCCGCTCGGCGTCCCGGACGGGGCGGTGGACGCCGGCGGCGGCGTCCGGCCCTCCCCGCCACCGGACGGCGAGGACGAGCAGGCCGCCAGGATCGCGGCGGCCGGGACCAGGACGGCCGGGACGAGGATGGTCGTGTGCTGTCGCATGAGCGCCTCCCGTAGGTGGTACGGATGCCGGGTGCCCGCCGTTCCCCGCCACCCGGATCCCCGTCACACGTCTCCCCGTCACGGAGTTCCGTCATGCCGATCTTCGTCACGCAGCGTCACCCGGGCAAGGAGGCGATCCGGCGCCGATCGGCTTTCGGATGTCCCAAACGGATCCGCGACGAGGTCGTTCGTCGCGGGAAGGTCGCTCAGCCTCAATCGCTCCGTGACCTACCGAACGTACAGTGAGCGACACGGTGATCCCGTAGTGCAGCAACGTCGCTGATCTCCGGTGGGCGAGGCCCCGGTGCGCTCGCGACCGGTCCGCGCCGATCCGGCGCGGGGCACGATCCGTGACCTTCGGGCCGTTATCCAGGCGGTGGGGGTCGTGGACCCGAATCTCCCCTGGCGCGGACGGTCTCCGCCGGGGCCGATCAGCCCATCGGGGCAGGAAGGGACACGGCGCGATGAGCGGCGACTACGCCAGGCGGGTGTCGCCGCGTGCGCTGCCCGTCGCCCTGGCGGCGATCCTCGGTGTGCTGTACGCCACCGGCTCGCTGCTCGGCTGGGGCGGCCGCGCCTTCATCGCGTGGACCGAGGCCGGCGCCGCGGGCGCCGCCGCGATCTCCCTGCTGCTGTCGTCCCGGCGCCCGGACGGCCCCTCGGCCGACCCCGCCGGCGCCCCCGGCGGCATCTGGCGCGCGTCCTGGCGGTGGTACGGCATCGCCGCCGCCTCCTGGTTCGTCGGCGCGGTCGGCGGCGCGCTGTCCTACGGCTCCGGCCGCAGCGCCCTGTCGCTGTCGGTCCCCGACCTGTTCTACCTGTTCGCGCTGGTCGCCCTCGTCACCGGCCTGGTCGCGCCGATCAGGCTGCCGCGCGACGCGGGGACGTGGCTGCGCTACGCAGCCGACACCTACGTCTGCGCCTGCGCGCTGTTCGTGCTCGGCTGGGTGGCGCTGTTCGGGAGCCTGTACCACCGGACGGGGGAGTCGCCGCCGGAGTTCCTGCTGGAGCTGCTGTACCCGCTGATCGACATCGTGTTCGTCTGCGGCGCGCTGCCGTTCGTCCTCGGCGCGGCGCGCGGGCACCGCCGCCTCGCCTGGATGGGGTACGGCGCGCTGTCGGCCATCGCGGTCGCCGACATCGTGACCACGTTCGTCCGGCTGGACGGGGGCGGGTCCGCCGACGACCCCTCCGACATCCTGCGCCTCGCCGGGCTGCTGCTCCTGCTGCTGGTGCCGTGGACGGGCCCGGCCGCCGAGCCGGCGCTGCCCGTCGACGACATCCCCGAGGACGTCGCGGCCCCCGCCGAGGAGTGCGGCCGCATGATCGGGCCGGGCCTCGCGCCCGCCGCGGTCGCGGCCGCGGCCGCGCTGTTCATCGCGGGCCACTCGATCGCCGGCAACGACGGCCTGGAGCCGGCGATCTCGATCGCCGCGGGCTCGGCCGCGCTGGTGCTGCTCGCGCGGCTGGCCGCGCTGATCCGGGAGAACGAGGCGCTGCGCCGGGCCGTGGACACCGGCGAGGAGCACTTCCGGGCCCTGTCGGAGAGCATCAACGACGCGGTGCTCATCTGCGATCTGGACGCCACCGTGCAGTACGCCAGCGCGGGCGCCCTGCGGACCTACCGCTACACGCCGGACGAGCTGCTCGGCCGCCCGCTGAACGAGATCGTCCATCCGGAGGACCTGCCGCGCGTCCAGCAGGTGTTCACCGAGTTCCTGGAGGAGCCGTCCGGCGACGTCGGGCCGCAGGACGCCCTGCGGGTGCCGTGCCGGCTGCGCGCGGCGGACGGGACGTGGCTGCCGACCGAGTCCACGATCTCCCGGTACAGCGGTTCGGACGGGGCGCCGGCCCGGCTGCTGGTCACCACCCGGGACCTGAGCGAGCAGGCGGCCCTGCAGCGGCAGGTCGCCCACCTGACGTTCCACGACGGGCTGACGGGCCTGCCGAACCGCTCCTACTTCGAGGAGCGCACCCGGGAGGTGCTGTCGCGGCAGACGTCCGGCGGCAAGGCGGCGGTCGTGTTCGTGGACATCGACGGCTTCACCGCCGTGAACGACTCCGACGGGCACGCGGCGGGCGACCAGGTCCTCGCGCAGGCGGCCCGGCGGCTGCGCGCGAACGTCCAGGCCGACGACACGGTGGCGCGGTGGGGCGGCGACGAGTTCGCGGTCCTCGTCCAGCTCCCGCCCGACGACCGTGAGACGCACGCCACAGTCGAGCTCGCCGGTCGGCTCCTGCGCGTGCTTTCGGTCGACCCTTACAAGGTGGGCAGTAAGCACATCGTGCTGACGGCGAGTGTCGGCATCGCGTTCGCCGGGGACGAGGAGCAGTCGAGCGGCGGCGGATCGGACGCGGGACGCCGGCTCCGCCGCAGCGCCGCCGACCTGATCCGCAACGGCGACCTCGCGATGGCCCGCGCGAAGGAGCTCGGCGGCGGGCGGGTCGAGGTGTACGCGCCGCACATGCACGCCGACGTCGTCCGGCGGCTGGAGCTCGGCAGCGACCTGCAGGCGGCGCTCGCCGAGGAGCAGTTCTCGGTGGAGTTCCAGCCGGTCGTCGACCTGAGCACGTCCCGGGTGACCGGCGTGGAGGCGCTGCTGCGCTGGCGCAGGGGGAACGAGGCGGTGCCGCCGGAGGAGTTCATCGGCCTGGCCGAGGAGTCCGGCCTGATGATCCCGCTCGGCGACTGGATGCTGCGGGAGGCGTGCCGGGAGGTCGCCCGCTGGCGCGGCGACTCGTGGGACGTGAGCCTGTCGGTGAACTTCACCGCCCGGCAGATCGCCGCGCCCCGGTTCGTGGAGTCGGTCGCGGCGGCGCTGGCGGAGACGGGGCTGCCGCCGCAGGCCCTCACGCTGGAGGTGCGCGAGGAGGTCCTCGTCGAGGACGCCGACCAGAACGTCGAGCGACTGTCCCAGCTGCGCGACCTCGGCGTCCGGCTCGCGATCGACGACTTCGGCACCGGGTACGCGTCGCTGGCCTACCTCGGGCAGCTCCCCGTCGACATCATCAAGATCGACCCGTCGTTCGTGGCGGGGCTCGGCTCGGACGAGACGCTGACGCTGCTCACCCGGACGATCGTGCGGCTCGGCAGCGACCTCGGGCTGACCGTGGTCGCGGAGGGCATCGAGCGGCCCGAGCAGCTGGAGCTGCTGCGGGAGATGGGGTGCCCGCGCGGCCAGGGCTTCCTCGTGGCGCGCCCGATGGCGGCGCGGCGGATGGAGTCGCTGGTGCGGACGAACCTCACCGGGCAGAACCGCGCGGGCGGCGACGTCCCACTCCCGCTGCCGGGGTGACGGCGGCGGTGACGCGCGCCACTCCGGACGCCCGGGCGTCTTGACATGTGAGACAAAGCGTCCAAGGATTTGACCGCTGGCCGGACATCGGCGAAAGTGAACACGTGCAGAGCACCTCCATCATCCTCGTAGTACTTGGTCGGCGCGCAGGCTGACCAAGCTTTCCGTCCTGCGCGCCTCCCCTCGACCGCTTCACGGCGGCGGGGGTTTTTTGTTGCCCGGCGAGCCAACACTCACTCCCCAAGGAACCGCAGAATCATGACGACCGAACAGATGACGGGAGCCCAGGCGCTGGTCCGCGCCCTGGAGAACGTCGGCGTCGACACCGTGTTCGGCATCCCGGGTGGCGCGATCCTCCCGGCCTACGACCCGCTGTTCGACTCCAGGAAGCTGCGCCACATCCTCGTCCGGCACGAGCAGGGCGCCGGCCACGCCGCCCAGGGCTACGCGATGGTGACCGGCAAGGTGGGCGTCTGCATGGCCACCAGCGGGCCGGGCGCGACCAACCTCGTCACGGCGATCTCCGACGCCTACATGGACTCGGTGCCGATGGTGGCGATCACGGGGCAGGTCGCCTCCTCGCTCATCGGCACGGACGGCTTCCAGGAGGCCGACATCGTCGGCATCACGATGCCGATCACCAAGCACAACTTCCTGGTGACCAGGGCAGAGGACATCGCCCGCACCATCGCCGAGGCGTTCCACATCGCGGGCACAGGGCGGCCCGGGCCCGTCCTGGTCGACATCTCCAAGGACGCCCTGCAGGCCACGGTCGGGTTCGAGTGGCCGGTCCCGCTGCAGCTCCCCGGATACCGGCCCGTCACCCGGCCGCACTCCAAGCAGGTCCGCGAGGCGGCACGGCTGATCGTCCAGGCGAAGCGCCCGGTGCTGTACGTCGGCGGCGGGGTGCTGAAGGCGGGCGCGTCCGCCGAGCTGAAGGTGCTCGCCGAGCTGACCGGCGCCCCGGTCGTCACCACGCTGATGGCCAAGGGCGCGCTGCCCGACAGCCACCCGCTGCACATGGGCATGCCGGGCATGCACGGCGCGGTCGGCGCGGTCGGCGCGCTGCAGCGCTCCGACCTGATGGTCGCGCTCGGCGCCCGGTTCGACGACCGCGTCACCGGGAAGCTGGACGGGTTCGCGCCGCACGCCAAGGTCGTCCACGCCGACATCGACCCGGCCGAGATCTCCAAGAACCGGCACGCCGACGTCCCGATCGTCGGGGACGCCCGCGAGGTGATCGCCGACCTGATCGTCGCCGTGCAGAACGAGCACGAGGCGGGCCGCAAGGGCGACTACACCGACTGGTGGCGCCAGCTCGACGCCTGGCGCGAGACGTACCCGCTGGGCTACGACGCGCCCACCGACGGCTCGCTGTCGCCGCAGTACGTCATCGAGCGGATCGGGCGGATCGCCGGGCCGGACGCGTACTACGTCGCGGGCGTCGGCCAGCACCAGATGTGGGCCGCGCAGTTCATCAAGTACGAGCGGCCCGGCGCGTTCCTGAACTCCGGGGGCGCCGGGACGATGGGGTACTCCGTCCCGGCCGCGATGGGCGCCAAGGTCGGCGCGCCCGACTCGACGGTCTGGGCGATCGACGGCGACGGCTGCTTCCAGATGACCAACCAGGAGCTCGCGACCTGCGCGATCGAGGGCATCCCGGTCAAGGTCGCCGTGATCAACAACGGCAACCTCGGGATGGTCCGGCAGTGGCAGACGCTCTTCTACAACGAGCGCTACTCCAACACCAATCTTCACTCGGCCAAGCGGATCCCCGACTTCGTGAAGCTCGCCGAGGCGTACGGTTGCGTCGGCCTGCGCTGCGAGAAGGCCGAGGACGTGGACGAGGTCATCGCCAAGGCCATGGAGATCAACGACGCCCCCGTCGTGATCGACTTCGTCGTGCACCAGGACGCCATGGTCTGGCCGATGGTCGCGGCCGGCACCGCCAACGACGACATCAAGATCGCCCGGGACATGGCGCCCGACTGGGAGAACGGAGACTGACCCCGATGAGCCTGCACACCCTCTCGGTGCTGGTGGAGAACAAGCCCGGCATCCTGGCTCGGGTCGCGGCGCTGTTCTCCCGGCGCGGCTTCAACATCGAGTCCCTCGCGGTGGGCACCACCGAGCATCCGGAGATCTCCCGGATGACGATCGTGGTGAACGTCGCCGACCTGCCGCTGGAGCAGGTCACCAAGCAGCTCAACAAGCTGGTCAACGTGCTGAAGATCGTCGAGCTTGACCCCTCGGCGTCCGTCCAGCGCGAGCTCATCCTGGTCAAGGTGCGCGCCGACGCCGAGACCCGCTCGCAGGTCCTGGAGACCGTGTCGCTGTTCCGCGCCAAGGTGGTGGACGTCGCGCCCGACGCCGTCACGATCGAGGCGACCGGCAACCGCGACAAGCTGGACGCGTTCATCAGGATCCTGGAGCCGTTCGGCATCAAGGAGCTGGTGCAGTCGGGCATGGTGGCCGTCGGCCGCGGCGCCCGGTCCATCACCGACCGCTCGCTGCGCGCCATCGAGCGCAGCGCCTGACCCGCGACCCGGGCCGTCCGCGCGGGCGGCACAACCACACCAACGAAAGGCAACAGCACTGTGGCTGAGATGTTCTACGACGACGCCGCCGACCTGAGCGTGATCCAGGGCCGGCACGTGGCGATCATCGGCTACGGCAGCCAGGGGCACGCGCACGCGCTCTCGCTGCGCGACTCCGGCGTCGACGTGCGGGTCGGGCTCCGCGAGGGGTCGGCCAGCCGGGAGAAGGCGGAGGCCGAGGGCCTGCGCGTGGTCACCCCGGCGGAGGCCGCCGAGGAGGCCGACCTGATCATGCTGCTGGCCCCGGACCACCACCACCGGGAGATCTTCGAGAAGGACATCAAGCCCGCCCTCGTCGAGGGCGACGCGCTGTTCTTCGGCCACGGCTTCAGCATCCGGTACGACCTCGTCCAGCCGCCGGAGGGCGTGGACGTGGCCATGGTCGCGCCGAAGGGCCCGGGGCACCTCGTGCGCCGCCAGTTCGTCGCCGGGCGCGGCGTGCCGGTGATCGTGGCCGTGGAGAAGGACCCGTCCGGCAACGCCTGGCCGCTGGTGCTGTCCTACGCCAAGGCCATCGGCGGCCTGCGCGCGGGCGGCATCAAGACGACCTTCACCGAGGAGACCGAGACCGACCTGTTCGGCGAGCAGTCGGTGCTGTGCGGCGGCGTCTCCGAGCTGATCAAGACCGGGTTCGAGGTGCTGACCGAGGCCGGCTACCAGCCGGAGGTCGCCTACTTCGAGGTCCTGCACGAGATGAAGCTGATCGTCGACCTCATGTACGAGGGCGGCATCTCGAAGATGTACTGGTCGGTGTCCGACAACGCCGAGTACGGCGGCTACAGCCGCGGCCCGCGCGTCATCACGCCGGAGACCAAGGCCGCGATGAAGAAGATCCTCGGCGAGATCCAGTCCGGCGAGTACGCCAAGGAGCTGGTGGACGAGTTCGAGGGCGGCCAGAAGCAGTTCACGCAGTACCGCGAGGAGCTGGCCCAGCACCCGATCGAGAAGACGGGCGCCGAGCTGCGCCCGATGATGAGCTGGCTCAACGACTGAGCCGTTCCGCGAAGGCGCGGGGAGCCGGTGGCCCCCGCGCCTTCGCATTTCCGAGGACGGCGCCGCCCTGGCCCTCCCCGAGGTATGTCCCGCTGGGACGCAGGGGCCTTTCGGATGCGATGCGCCTCCTCTCATCTGCGACTTCCTCCTGGATGCATACTCGGTATTGCCTTAACCATACTCCGTATGCATACTTGGTAGGTATGTCGATCCGTCATGGCCTGCTGGCACTTCTGTCCCAGGGGCCCCGCTACGGCTACCAGCTGCGCGCCGAGTTCGAGTCGTCCACCGGCGCCACCTGGCCGCTCAACATCGGCCAGGTCTACTCCACGCTCTCGCGCCTCGAACGCGACGAGCTCGTCACCCGCGTCGGCGCCGACGACGAGGGCCGGTTCGTCTACCGGATCACCCCGGCGGGCGAGGAGGACGTGCGGCGGTGGTTCGCCACCCCGATCGCCCGCACCGACCGGCCCCGCGACGAACTGGCGATCAAGCTGGCGATGGCCGTCACCACACCGGGCGTCGACGTCGCGCACGTCGTCCAGACCCAGCGCACCGCCACGCTGCGCGCCCTCCAGGACCTCACCCGCCTCAAGGCCGACGCCCCCGCCGTCCCGGCGGACCAGGGCGACCGCGCCTGGCGGCTGGTCCTGGAATCCATGATTTTCCAGGCGGAGGCCGAGGTGCGCTGGCTGGACCACTGCGAGGCCTTCGTCGCCCGCGCCGAGCCCGCCGCCCCGTCCGTCCCGCCGGCCGCCGCCGACCCGTCCGCCCCCGCCGAGGCGCCCGCTCCGGCCGACCGGAAGGCGCGCCGATGAGCCTGCTGGAGATGCGCGAGGTCTCCCGCGACCACGGCGCCGGGCCGTCCCTCGTCCACGCGCTGCGCGGGGTGACGCTGGACGTCGCGGCGGGCGAGTTCGTCGCCGTGATGGGCCCGTCCGGCTCCGGCAAGTCGACCCTGCTGGCGCTCGCCGGCGGGCTCGACAGCCCGACCTCGGGACGGATCCTGATGGACGGCGCCGACCTCGGCGGCCTCGGCCGGGCCGGGCGGGCGGCGCTGCGCCGCCGCGGCGTCGGCTACGTCTTCCAGGACCTCAACCTCATCCCGAGCCTCACCGCGGCCGAGAACGTCATGCTGCCGCGCGAGCTGGACGGCGTCCGCGCCCGCACGGCCCGCCGCGAGGCGCGGGAGGCGCTCGAGGAGGTCGGCGTCGCCGAGCTGGCCGACCGGTTCCCCGACGAGATGTCCGGCGGCCAGCAGCAGCGCGTCGCGATCGCCCGCGCGCTGGTCGGCGAGCGGCGCCTGGTCCTCACCGACGAGCCCACGGGGGCGCTCGACAGCCACACCGGCGAGGACGTCCTGCGCGTCCTGCGGGGCCGCTGCGACGCCGGCGCGTCCTGCCTCATGGTCACCCACGAGTCCCGGCACGCCGCCTGGGCCGACCGGGTCGTGTTCCTGCGCGACGGCCGGATCGTGGACGCCACGCCCCGTACGCCCGGCCCCGAGAGCCTCCTCCAGGAGAAACTGTGAACCGCTACGCCTTCGCGCTGCGCATGGCCCGCCAGGACGCGCTGCGCTCCAAGGGCCGCACGGCGCTCGTACTGTCCATGATCGGCCTGCCGATCGGCGCCGTCGTCGCGCTGGCCGTGCTGTACCGGACCGCCGACGCGAGGTTCGAGGGGGAGCCCGGCGGCGCGAGCGGCGCCGAGTCGGCCGTACTGTCGATGATCTTCGCGATGGTCGTGCTGGAGGTCGTCCTGCTCGCCGGGCCGGCGTTCCTGGTGGACGTCCGGCGGCGGCGCCGCGACCTCGCGCTCGTCGCCGCGTCGGGTGGCGCCGGCCGGCACCTGCGCGCCGTCGTCCTGGCGAGCGGCCTGCTCCTCGGCGGGATCGCCGCGGTGGCCGGGGCCGGGCTCGGCCTCGCCGCGGCCGCCGTCGTGCGCGCCGCCTCAGGCGACGGCGACTTCGGCCCGTACACCGTGCCGTGGGCCGTGGTCGCCGCGACGATGCTGCTCGGCGCGGGCAGCGGGGTGCTCGCCGCGCTGGTGCCCGCGCGCCAGGCCGGCCGGATGGACGTGGTCGCCGCCCTCGCCGGACGCCGCGAACCGCCGGGACCGGCGCGGCGCGGCCTGCCGATCGCCGGCGGCGTCCTCGTCCTCGCGGGCGTGACGGCGTCCCTGGAGGGCGTCCGGCAGCTGCGCGAGTTCGGCGCCGCGCTCGGCGCCGCGGCGATCATCGTCGGCCTCGTGCTCGCCTGCCCGTGGATCGTCGGGGCCACCGGGCGGCTCGCGCCCCGGCTCCCGCTGCCGCTGCGCCTCGCCGTCCGGGACGGCGCCCGCAACCGGGCCCGCACCGCACCGGCGGTCGCCGCGATCATGGCGGCCGTGGCGGCGGTCACCGCGCTGGCCATCGGGGGCGCCAGCGACTACCGGCAGCGGCAGGTGGAGTACCAGGCCGAGCTGCCCCGCGGCTCGGCGCTGATCCGGATGCCGCAGGGCCACAACGAGGAGGCCGCCGCGGCCGCCGTCCAGCGCACCCTGCCGGGCGTGCCCGTCGTCCCGATGAGCACTCTTCCGGGGCCGGACGGATACTGCCTGTCCGGGACCGACTGCCGAGGCCTGTCCTTCGCAGCCGAGCGGAACGGCAGGGGCTCCGACGAGATCCTGCAGATCGTGGTCGGCGGCTCCCGGGAGGCGCGGCTGCTGCTCGGGCGCGACGATCCGGCGGTGGCGTCGGCGCTGGACGCCGGGAAGATCGCCCTGTTCGGGGTGCGCCCGCTCGCCGGCGGGTCCACCACCGCCAAGGTGACCTACTGGCAGGACGACCAGGAGCGCACGTCCGCGACGATCAAGGACCTGCCCGCCGTGGCCGCCCCGGGCGACCCCCACGTGCGGGCCATCGTCCCCCCGAAGATCGCGGAACGGCTGGTCGCGAAGACCGGCGTCCCCGCCCGGATCGAGGCGATGGGGGTGGACCGCGCCGACCACCGGGTCACCAAGGCGGAGGAGGCGCGGCTGAAAAGGACGCTGGCGGGCTTCACCGACGACTCCAGCGCCGTCTACGTTGAGCGGGGCTTCACCGAGTCGTTCGGCGGCATCACGCTGCTGCTGGGTGCGGTCGCGGCCGTCCTGGCGCTCGGCGCCACGCTGATCGCCACCGGGCTCGCCGCCGCCGACGCCCGCCCCGACCTCGCGACCCTGCGCGCCGTCGGCGCCCGGCCCCGCACCGGCCGGCTGCTGACGATGGGCCGGGGCGCCTACATCGCCGTGCTCGGCTGCTGGCTCGGCATCGCCGGCGGCCTCGTCCCCGGCCTCGCGGTGACGCGTCCGCTCACCGACAGCCTGGACGAGGCCGGCGCGCCCCCGCACGGGACGATCACCGACGTCCCGTGGCTGCTCCTGCTGGCGATCGGGATCGGCGTCCCGCTCGTCGCGGCGTGCGCCGCCGCGGTGGTGACCGGGGGTCGCCCCACGCCGCCCCGGCGCGAAGCGGGGTAGCGGACACCCGTAGGGCCGCTCGGCCACGCGCCGGCGCTGGTGGTAGCGTCCGGCGCGTGGTCGAGGCGGTTGCGGTGGAGGGACCGGCCGGGGGCTCCTCCGCAGGCCGCGGGGGCGCCGCCCGGCGTCGGCGTGCCGCCCTGGCGGCGCTGGTGGCGGCGAGCGCGCTGCTGTACGCGGTGTACTCGCTGATGCGGCTGCGCGCGTTCCGGGCGGGGAGCTACGACCTGGTGATCTTCGACCAGGCGATCCGCTCCTACAGCCGGTTCGGCCTGCCGGTCGCGATCGTCAAGGGCGTCCACAACGACTTCGGTCCCGGCTTCTCGATCCTCGGCGACCACTTCTCGCCGATCCTCGCGCTCCTCGCGCCGCTCTACTGGATCCACGACGGCCCGGCGACGCTGCTGGTGGCGCAGGCCGTCCTCCTCGCGCTGGCGATCCTCCCGATCTGGCGGTACACCGAGCGGAGGCTCGGCGCCGGCGCCGCCTACTGCGCGGCGGGCGCCTACGCGCTGTCCTGGCCGATCGCCGAGGCGCTGGCCTTCGACTTCCACGAGGTCGCCTTCGTCCCGCTGCTGTCGGCGCTGATGATCGAGCGGTACGACGCGGGACGCCGCGGCCAGGCGGCCGCCGCCGCGTTCGCCCTCCTGCTGGTCAAGGAGGACATGGGCCTGCTCCTCGCCGGCTTCGGCCTCTACCTCCTAACCCGCCCCACCCCCCACACCCCACGCTCCCCGCGCGGCCCTGGCTTTCTGCGCGGCCCTGGCTTTCTGCGCGGGCTGCCGGCGCCGGGGGAGCGGCGTGCGGGGCTGGCGTACGTCGCGGTCGGGCTGGGCGCCACCTGGTTCTGCTCCCGCGTGGTCATCGCGGCGTTCGGCGGGGACAACGACTACTACTGGGCGTACGGCGACCTCGGCCCCGACCTTCCCCACGCGGCGGTGCACGCCGTCACCCACCCGTGGGACGTCGTGCGCGTCCTCGGCGACCCGCCGCGGAAGCTCCTCACGATGGCGCTGGTGCTGCTGCCGCTGCTCCTGCTGCCGCTGGCGTCCCCGCTGACCCTGACGGCCGTCCCGCTGCTCGCGGAGCGGATGCTCGCCAGCCGGTTCGGCAACTGGTGGGAGCCCCACTACCACTACAACGCCTTCATCGTCGCCGTGCTCGTCCTGGCGGCGGCGGACGGCGCGGCGCGGCTGCGCGGGCGGGCCCGGTTCGCGAGCGGGCGGTTCGGACGGCTGCCGTCCGCGGCGCCGATGGCCGGGATCCTCGCGGCCATGGTCGCGTGCGCGCCGTTCTTCGCCTACCGGCACCTCGCCGATCCCGCGCTGTGGCGGCAGAACGAGCGGGCGAGGGCGGCGTCCGCGGCGGCCGCGCGCATCCCGGACGGCGCGCTCGTCGAGGCCGCCAACGGCGTCGGCCCGGCGCTGACGTCCCGCGCCCGCGTGCTGCTGTGGGACGACCGGTCGCACGGCGCGCCCTGGGTGGTCGCGCAGGTGAGGCGGCTGGAGTTCCCCTTCGCCTCGCCCGCCGAGCAGCGGCGGCGGGTCGAGGAGCTGAAGGCGGAGGGGTACCGGGAGGTCTTCCGGCGGAACGGCTACATCGTGCTGTACCGGGACGTCCCCGACCCCTGGTGAGGCGGCCCCCGGCAGGCTGCCCTCGGTAAGGCGGGTCCCTGGTAAGGCAAAACGCGGCTTTTGGACGGATTGTCCGCTGACCGATCATCGTCGCACGCGTCAGAATGCCGGTGAAGGCACCGATCCGCCAATCATCCCTATCCTTTCCGGGTACTTTGCCAGATACTTGAAGGGAGCCGTGACGGCCGCGGCCGGCGCGGGAGAACCTGCGCGAACACCCCGTGACCTCGGCCGGTGCGGGCCTTTGGGGCGTGTGCATGAGCGGTGTGAGGCGGAACGGCGGCGAGGCGATGGCACCGGCGGGTGGTGCACCGGAATTCCCCGCCCGGCGGGCAATGCGAGGTGCGGGCGAATCCCCGATCCGCGCGGCGGGCCGGCGCGCGGGCAGCGGCGAGGAGCCGTGACATGCCGGGGCGGGAGGACAACGACGTCCGGCGCTTCGAGACGTGCGGGCAAGCGTGGATCGGGGTCCTGCGGCACGTGTGGGCGGCCGGGGAGGCGGGGCTGGAGGACGGCGGCCCCATCATCGAGGGGCCGCCGCTGCTGTTCGAGATCTGCTCGCTGAGCTGGGAGGACCCGATTCTGCGCGAGTACGGCGACCGGGAGCGGCTCGTCCGGCGGGCGCAGGAGCGCACCCGCCGGGCCGTCCGCGGGCGGCTCTGGCCGCGGCTGCACGACCTGCAGGGCCACGACCAGATCCGGTGGGTGGTCGACCTGCTGCGCGCGCGGCCGTGGACGACCAGCGCGTGGATCTCGCTGACGATCCCGGGCGAGCCGGCCGACGGGCTGCCGGCGCTGACCGCGCTGTCCTTCCGCATCCGCGGCTACCGGCTGATCATGACGGCGATGTTCCGGTCGCAGAACGTCCACCGCGCCTACCTGGCCTACATCCCGCTGCGCGAGGTGCAGCTCCAGGTCGCCGACGAGCTGGGCCTGCCGCCCGGGCCGCTGCGGGTGTTCGTGGACGTCCCGCACGTGCACGTGGCCGACGCGGAGCGGGTCGCGTCCGTGCTCGTCTCGGTGCCGGAGCCGAACGCCGCCTGACGAACCCGGCGCGGCGGGACGAACCGGAGTTACCGGTGGGTCTTTCCCTGCCGCGAACCGGTGCCGCCCCCGGGTTATAGACTCGCCGGCGGGGGCGAGGGCACGACGAGGTGACTCGCGACTTCACCTGCACACAGCACACGAACATCCACTTTTCGAAGGACTGTTTCCTCTTGAGCAAGCCCGTCGTCCTCGTCGCAGAAGAACTCTCCCCGGCCGGCATCGCCGTGCTGGAGGCCGACTTCGACGTCCGGCACGTCGACGGCAGCGACAAAGAACAGCTGCTGCCCGCCGTCGCGGACGTGGACGCCCTGATCGTCCGCAGCGCCACCAAGGTCACCGCCGAGGTGTTCCGCCACGCCAAGAAGCTCCGGGTCGTCGCCCGGGCCGGCGTCGGCCTCGACAACGTCGACGTGGAGGCCGCCACCAAGGCCGGCGTCATGGTCGTCAACGCGCCGACGTCCAACATCGTCACCGCCGCCGAGCACGCGATCGCGCTGCTCCTCGCCACCGCCCGGAACGTGCCGCAGGGCCACTCCGCGCTCAAGCAGGGCGAGTGGAAGCGCTCCAAGTACACCGGCGTCGAGCTCCAGGGCAAGACCGTCGGCGTGCTCGGCCTCGGCCGCATCGGCGTCCTCGTCGCGCAGCGCCTCGCCGCCTTCGACATGAACGTGATCGCGTTCGACCCCTACGTCCAGGCCGCCCGCGCCGCCCAGCTCGGTGTGAAGCTCGTCACCATCGACGAGCTGCTCCGCGAGAGCGACTTCATCACCGTCCACCTGCCGAAGACGCCCGAGACCCTCGGCCTCATCGGCGACCGCGAGCTCCAGCAGGTCAAGCCGTCCGTCCGCATCGTCAACGCCGCCCGCGGCGGCATCGTCGACGAGGCGGCCCTCGACCTCGCGCTCAAGGACGGCCGGGTCGCCGGCGCCGGCATCGACGTGTTCAGCACCGAGCCGTGCACCGAGAGCCCGCTGTTCCACCACGACAGCGTCGTCGTCACCCCGCACCTCGGCGCCAGCACCCACGAGGCGCAGGAGAAGGCGGGCACCCAGGTCGCCCGCTCGGTGAAGCTCGCGCTGTCCGGCGAGTTCGTCCCGGACGCCGTGAACGTCCAGGGCGGCGCCGTCGCCGAGGACGTCAAGCCCGGCCTGCCGCTCGCCGAGAAGCTCGGCCGCATCTTCACCGCCCTCGCCGGCGGCGTCCCCGTCCGGCTGGACGTGGTGGTCCGCGGCGAGATCGCCGAGCACGACGTCAAGGTGCTGGAGCTGGCCGCCCTCAAGGGCGTCTTCGTGGACGTCATCGAGGAGGCCGTGACCTTCGTCAACGCGCCGCTGCTGGCCCGCGACCGCGGTGTCGAGGTCACCCTCACCACCAGCGAGGACAGCCCCGACTGGCGCAACGTCGTCCAGGTCCGCGGCACGATGTCCGACGGCTCCGTGGTGTCGGTCTCCGGGACCCTCACCGGCCCCAAGCACGCCGAGCGGATCATCGAGATCAACGGCTACAACATGGAGCTCGTCCCGACCGAGCACATGGCGTTCTTCTCCTACGTCGACCGCCCCGGCATCGTCGGCGCGGTCGGCAAGCTGCTCGGCGACGAGCAGGTCAACATCGCCGGCATGCAGGTCGGCCGGGACGCCAAGGGCGGCAAGGCGCTGATCGCCCTCACCGTCGACTCGGCGATCTCGCCGCAGCTCGTCGACGCCATCACCCGCGAGGTGGGCGCCGACATGGGCCGCCGCGTCGACCTGGAAGGTTGATCCGGGGCTTCCCCAGGAGAATGCGCAGGCCGATCGTCGGTCCGGGATCGCCCCCAGACCGACGCGGACGCTGAGCTCCGGGCGGGTGTCCGGCCAGGTGCCGGACACCCGCCCGTCTCATATGCCGAGATTTTGGGCCACGGGTCGGGAAAACCCGCCGGACCGCGGGTAACCTCGCAGTAGTCATGCGGCGTTACGTGGTAATCCTTCGCTGCCGCAGCGGGGCCTGATCATCGGCAGGCCGGCACCCGCTGCGGAGGCTCTGCCTGGCCATGAGTCCGATATCGCGCCGGACCGTGCGAACCACGGTCTCCCCGGCGGCCCCTCTGGCCACCAGCTCAGCGATCGGAGCAACCCATCATGAACGAGACCCAGAACAACGCCCCAGCCGAAGACGCCCAGGAAGAAGCCGCCCGCGCCCTGCAGACGGCCCTGGATAGAAGAGCGGACTGATGGCTTTTCTCTCCTCCTTCAGGCCTAGCGGCCTTCCATCGTCGAGAAACGCGGGCGATCGCTAGCATCGCTCCGGCTCGCCTGGCGGCTCGCTGCTGTGCCTATTGCAGTGCCCTCCTCGTTCGGGCCTGGCGGCCCTCCATCGTCGGGCACTGCGGCGATCGCTGGCATCGCTTCGTCTCGCCTTGGCGGCTCGCTGCGCGATCAGGTTCTCGCAGGCTCGAACCTGCCTTCGGACGCGATCGCGACCACTGAGGTCGTCGCGTGGTTGCGGCGCGGGCTGAGGTCAGTGGGCCCGCTCTTTCCTCCTCGGTTGTCCCTGGGATGGTCTGAGGTGTGTTTTGGGTCACTGCTGTTCATGGGGGGTGGGGGGCTTTTCGTCTTCTGTTCGAGCGCGACTTGGGAGCGCAACGAACGGAGGCGTTATGAAGATCTTCATCGCGGGAGCGTCGGGGGCCATTGGTGGCCCCCTTGTCTCCCAGTTGGTGGCGCGGGGGCATGCGGTGGTCGGTACGACTCGGTCGCCCGCCAAGACGGCTGGGCTTCGGAAGCTGGGCGCGGAACCGGTGGTCGTCGACGCGCTCGACCCCGACTCGGTGGCCGACGCGGTGGCGCGGGCCGAGCCGGAGGTGATCGTCCATCAGCTCACCGCGTTGAGCGGGCCGGTGGACTTCCGGCGTGTGAAGCGGATGGCGGCCGCCACCGACCGGCTGCGCACCGAAGGCACCGACCACCTGCTGGCCGCCGCGCGCGCCGCCGGTGTCGGCCGGTTCGTGGCGCAGAGCCACTCCATGTGGATGGAACGCACCGGCGGGCCGCTCGCCGACGAGAACGACCGGATCGAGCCGAACCCGCCCGCGGACGTCGCGGGGTCGGTGGCCGCGCTGCGTCACCTGGAGGAGGCGGTGACCGGCATCACCTGGGGCGACGGGATCGCGCTTCGCTACGGTGGCTTCTACGGCCCCGGGACCGGCATCAGCGCCGAGCCGGACGCCGTCATGGCCGAGCAGATCGGCAAGCGGAAGTTCCCGATCGTCGGCGGAGGTCGCGGGGTGTGGTCGCTGGTGCACATCGCCGATGCCGCGTCCGCCACCGTCGCGGCCATCGAACGCGGCAAGCCCGGGATCTACCACGTCGCCGACGACGAGCCGGCGCCCGTGCGCGTCTGGTTGCCGGAGCTGGCCCGCGCGCTCGGCGCCCCGCCGCCGCGCCGCGTCCCCGCCTGGCTCGTGCGCGTGCTGGCCGGCAAGGGCCCCGTGGACATGATGACGCGGGCCCGCGGGGTCTCCAGCGAGAAGATCAAGCGCGAGCTGGGCTGGACGCCGCGGTACCCCACCTGGCGTACGGGTTTCACCGACGGGTTGAGGTAGTCCGGCTTGTCCGCCAACGATCTCTACGACGAGCTGCGGCCGCGGGCGTTCGCCATCGCCTACCGGATGCTCGGCAGCGTCAGCGAAGCCGAGGACGTCGTGCAGGAAGCGCTCCTGCGGCTGCACCAGACCCTGCAGCGCGGCGAGCGGATCCTGTCGCCGCGGGCGTACATCGCCACGCTGGTCACCCGCTTGGCCATCGACCAGTTGCGCTCCGCACGGGCACGGCGGGAGCAGTACGTGGGCGAATGGCTGCCGGAACCGCTGGCGCTCGAACCGTCCCCGGCAGACCACGCGGAGACCGCCGACTCGCTGTCGCTGGCCTTCCTGGTGCTGCTGGAGAGCCTGTCGCCGCGGCAGCGGGCCGCGTTCCTGCTGCGGGAGGTGTTCCAGTATCCGTATGGCGAGGTCGCCGAGATCATCGGTAGCGATGTGGACGGCACGCGGCACCTCGTGGCGCGGGCGCGGCGCCACGTCCAGGAACAGCGGCCTCGCTACCACGCCTCCCGGGGGCAGCGGCGGCAACTGGCTCAGCGCTTCTTCGCCGCCGTCGAGCAGGGCGACCTGCGGGCGCTCGAAGAACTGCTGGCGGAGGACGTGGCGCTGCACGGTGACGGTGGCGGCAAGGTGCCCGCACTGGGGCGGCCGGTCAACGGACGGCGGCGCGTGGCCCATGTCCTGACGGCGGTGCGGCCCGCGCTGGCCCATGCCGGTGGCGTGCGCTTCCGCGTCACCGAGGTCAACGGGCAGCCGGGAGCGCTGGTGTTCGACGCCCGGGACCTGTTGGTCGCGGTGGTGGGACTGGAGATCGCCGACGGGCGGGTCCAGACGATCCACTCCATCGTCAACCCCGACAAGCTTCAGCACTTCGATCGGGTCGGCGACCTCGGTGCCCTGGTGCGTGCGGGTCGCCGAGGCGACGACGAGGGCTGAAGTGGTTCCTGCCGTCCGGCGGGGCGGTGCGAGACTGGGGGAGTGGCGGGGCGGGTCGAGGGTGTTGAGGTCCGGGGCGTGTTGCGGCGCGTTGCGGGGATCGGGCCGTACTTCGAGCTCGTCACGGAGTCCTCGGACGGGCCTGGTTGGCGGGTGTTCCCCGGGGGCGTCGAGGTGCTGCGGGAGGCGGCCCGCGACTATGCCGGACGGCTCGGGACGGACGAGGTCCGTGTGGCCGCCTCGCTGCTCTTCCAGGGGCTCGCGGCGCGGGTGTGGTCGCCGGTCGTCGCGGCGGCGGCCCTCGGGGTCGTCCCCGATCTGTCGGGGCTGCGATGGCGGTGGGCGCCGGGAGAGCCGATCACGCTGGGGGTTCCCGATCCCCGGGGGTGGCGTGCGGAGGACGTGGCCGAGGCCGCTGAGCTGGTCTTCCCCATCGTCGTGGACGGGGTGCTGCGCCCTCTGCGGGAGGCGACGCTGGGCTTCGTCAGGCTCGCGGACGGGCTGGTGTGGGGCAACGCCGCGTCCGCCCTCGCCGGGAGCCTGAACGTCGGGCCGGACGATCCCGGGCGGGTCGCGATCGTGCGGGAGTTGCTCGCGCGCGAACCGCTGGCCGGAATGGGTGCCTTCGGGCCGCGCGGCTACGTCCGGAACAACTGCTGCCTGTACTACCGGGTCCCTGGTGGCGGCATGTGCGGTGATTGTGGGCTTGCGCGTTGAATGACCGAAATATGAGACGAAAGCCCAAGCACTGAGACGTTTGCAGTAGAGTGCGCGCATGGCTTCGCGCAGCATTCGTCTGGCCGTCATCCCGGGTGACGGGATCGGCCCCGAGGTGGTCGCCGAGGGGCTCAAGGTCCTCGACGCCGTGTCCGGCGACCTCACGTTCGAGCAGACGTCCTACGATCTGGGCGCCGCCCGCTGGCACCGCACGGGGGAGACGCTGCCCGACTCGGTCCTCGACGAGCTGCGCGAGCAGGAGGTCATCCTGCTCGGCGCCGTCGGCGACCCGAGCGTGCCGAGCGGGACGCTCGAGCGCGGGCTGCTGCTGCGGACCCGGTTCGAGCTGGACCACTACGTCAACCTGCGCCCGGTTAAGCTGTTCCCGGGCGTCAGCACGCCGCTGGCCGGGGTGACCCCCGACGACATCGACATGGTCGTCGTCCGGGAGGGCACCGAGGGCCCGTACACCGGCGTCGGGGGAGTCCTGCGCAAGGGCACCCCGCACGAGGTCGCCACGCAGGAGAGCGTCAACACGGCCTACGGAGTCGAGCGGGTCGTCCGGTACGCGTTCGAGGTCGCGGCGTCGCGGCCGCGGAAGAAGCTCACGCTCGTCCACAAGGACAACGTCCTCACCTTCGCCGGCGACCTCTACCAGCGGACCCTGAAGCGGGTCGCGGAGGAGTACCCGCAGGTCGCCACCGACTACTGCCACGTCGACGCCGCCACGATGTTCTTCGTGAGCCGGCCGCAGCGGTTCGACGTCGTGGTCACCGACAACCTGTTCGGCGACATCATCACCGACATCGGCGCCGCGATCGCGGGCGGCATCGGGCTCGCCGCGTCCGGCAACGTCAACCCCGACCGCACCGCGCCGTCGATGTTCGAGCCGGTGCACGGCAGCGCCCCCGACATCGCCGGGCAGGGCAAGGCCGACCCGACCGCCACGATCCTGTCGGTCGCCATGCTGCTCGACCACGTCGGCGAGGGCGACGCCGCCCGCCGCGTCGAGCAGGCCGTCTCGGACGACCTGGCCGAGCGCGCCGCTCTCGGCGCCCGGTCCACGTCCCAGATCGGCGACGCGATCGCCAAGCGAGTATCCGGCTAGGGGCACGCCGCCTCCGGCCAGACCGGGCGTGCCCTCGCGGCGCGCCCGGTTTTCGCATGTCCTGCCCGGGTGGCGCCGCATGGAGGAGCAGGTCTAGACGAAGTAGGACAATGGGGACTAGGAAGCCGATGCGGCGATGGGGCCGCCTGGGCGATCCGCGAGAGGACGAACCGCGATGAGCGACACCCTGGAATTCGAGATCACGCGCACCGAGCGGCCCGCGACCGCCGACGAACGC
Organism: Spirillospora sp. NPDC049024; assembly: GCF_040649235.1. Classification (NCBI taxonomy): domain Bacteria; kingdom Bacillati; phylum Actinomycetota; class Actinomycetes; order Streptosporangiales; family Thermomonosporaceae; genus Spirillospora; species Spirillospora sp. NPDC049024. The sequence continues at coordinate 524,800 of NZ_JBEZFD010000001.1, read as the reverse complement.
GCGCGGATCCTGGCCGATCCCGGTTTCGGCCGGTACTTCACCGACCACATGGTCACGATCCGGTACTCGGCCGAGCGCGGCTGGCACGACGCGAAGCTCGAACCCTACGGGCCCATCCCGATGGACCCGGCCTCGCAGGTGTTCCACTACGCCCAGGAGCTCTTCGAGGGCCTCAAGGCCTACAAGCAGCCGGACGGCTCGGTCGTCACCTTCCGGCCGTACATGAACGCGGCGCGGATGAACCGGTCCGCCAGGCGGATGGCGATGCCGGAGATCCCCGAGCAGCTGTTCGTGGACGCCGTCGAGCTGCTCGTCCGCACCGACAAGGACTGGGTGCCCGACACCGAGGGGCACAGCCTCTACCTGCGGCCCTTCATGTTCGCCACCACCCGCGCGCTCGGCGTCAACAGCCCGGCGAACGAGTTCCTCTTCATGGTCATCGCGTCCCCGTCCGGCCTCTACTACCCGCGCGGCATCAAGCCCGTCTCGGTCTGGCTGTCGCAGGACTACACGCGCGCGGCGCCCGGCGGCACCGGCGAGGCGAAGTTCGGCGGCAACTACGCCGCGTCCTTCGCCGGCCAGGCCGAGGCCGTCGCGCAGGGCTGCGACCAGGTCGTCTGGCTCGATGCGGTGGAGCACCGCTGGGTCGAGGAGGTCGGCTCGATGAACCTGATGTTCGTCTACGGCTCCGGCGCGCAGGCCCGGCTCCTCACCCCCGCGCTCACCGGCACCCTGCTGGCCGGGGTCACCCGCGACTCGATGCTCAAGCTGGCGCCCGACCTCGGCGTCCCCACCGAGGAAGGCAAGATCAGCATCGACGAGTGGGAGGAGGGCTGCCGGTCCGGCGAGATCACCGAGGTGTTCGGCTGCGGCACCGCCGCGATCATCAGCCCGGTCGGCCGGGTCAAGGGCCGGGACCGGGAGTGGACGATCGGCGACGGCGAGCCCGGCGAGGTCTCGATGCGGCTGCGCCAGGAGCTGGTCGGCATCCAGTACGGCACCCGTCCCGACCCGTACGGCTGGGTCCACAAGATCGTCTGATCGGCGCCGGCGGCGGCGCGCGCCCGTGGCGGTGCGCGCCGCCGGGCCGCGCCGCCGTGCCGTGTCCGCCGCCGACCTGCCGCTCGTCTCGGCATGTGAGACGGATGTCCCAGATCTTCGGACGGTGTGGCAGACTGGGCGCATCATGCGCCACAGCCTCGTGATTATCGGCTGGCGCGCCGGCAGCTAACGGGACACCGCCGGCGCGCAGACCTCTCACGTCCGTGAGGGGTCTTTTTTGTGCCCTGGCGCTGAGCCCTCTGGGGGTTCCTCACATGCAAGGCGACGCTTTCCACGTCTACGACACCACCCTGCGCGACGGGTCGCAGCAGGAGGGGCTCAACCTCTCCGTGCCCGACAAGCTCGCGATCGCGCGGCATCTGGACGACCTGGGCATCGGCTTCATCGAGGGCGGCTGGCCGGGCGCCAACCCCAAGGACACCGAGTTCTTCAGGCGGGCCCGAACAGAGCTCGACCTGAAGCACGCGCGGCTCACCGCGTTCGGCGCGACCCGCCGGGCCGGGGTGAAGGCGGCCGACGACCCCCAGGTCGCCGCTCTGCGCGACTCCGGCGCGTCCGTCGTGACCCTGGTCGCCAAGAGTCACGACAGGCACGTCGAACTGGCCCTCCGCACGACGCTGGAGGAGAACCTCGCGATGATCCGCGACACGGTCTCCCACCTGCGTGCGGAGGGCCAGCGGGTCTTCCTGGACGCCGAGCACTTCTTCGACGGCTACAAGGCCAACCGCGCCTACGCGCTGGAGGCCGTCCGCACCGCCGCCGAGGCCGGCGCCGACGTCGTCGCGCTCTGCGACACCAACGGCGGCATGCTCCCGGACGAGCTGGCCGAGGTCGTGCACGAGGTCGTCGGGCACGGCGTCCGGGTCGGCATCCACTGCCACGACGACTCCGGCTGCGCGGTCGCGAACACGCTCGCCGCCGTCAAGGCGGGCGCGACGCACGTCCAGGGCTGCGCGAACGGCTACGGCGAGCGCAGCGGCAACGCCAACCTGTTCACCGTCGTCGGGAACCTCCAGCTCAAGCGCGGCATGGACCTCGTCTCCGGCGACCAGCTCGCCGAGATGACGCGGATCGCGCACGCCGTCTCCGAGGTCACCAACGTCGCGCCGAGCTCGCAGCAGCCGTACGTGGGCGTGTCCGCGTTCGCGCACAAGGCCGGGCTGCACGCGTCCGCCGTCAAGATCGACCCAGACCTGTACCAGCACATCGACCCGGCCGCCGTCGGCAACGACATGCGGATGCTGGTGTCCAGCATGGCCGGGCGCGCGTCCGTCGAGCTGAAGGGCCGCGAGCTCGGCTACGACCTGTCCGGGGAGAAGGCCAAGGCCGTCGTGGACAGGGTGAAGGAGCTGGAGTCCACCGGCTACACCTTCGAGGCCGCGGACGCCTCGTTCGAGCTGCTGCTGCGCGAGGAGCTGACCGGCGTCCGGCAGCGGCACTTCGAGGTCGAGTCGTGGCGGTCGATCGTCGAGCGCCGCCCGGACGGGTCCATGGTCAGCGAGGCCACCGTCAAGCTGCACGCCAAGGGTGAGCGGATCATCGCGACCGGCGAGGGCAACGGCCCCGTCAACGCCCTCGACAACGCGCTGCGGATCGCGCTCGGCCGCCTCTACCCGGAGCTGGCGCGGCTGGAGCTCGTCGACTACAAGGTCCGCATCCTGGAGGGCGCGCACGGCACCGACGCGCGGACCCGGGTGCTGGTCGAGTCCAGCGACGGCGAGCGCGAGTGGGGGACCGTCGGCGTGGAGGACAACGTCATCGCCGCGTCCTGGCAGGCGCTCGAGGAGGCCGTCACCTACTGCCTGCTCCGGGCCGGCTACGAGGCGGGCTGACGGGAATCTCCCAGCGGCCGCGGGCATTATCGGAGCATGAGCACTGAGATCACCGACAACGCCGAGCAGAGCCGCTACGAGATCAGGCTGGACGGCGAGCTCGCCGGGTTCGTCGAGTACGAGCGGGGAGAGGGCGCCCTCGTCTTCATCCACACCGAGGTCGATCCCGCGTTCGGAGGCAAGGGCGTGGGAAGCTCGCTGGCCCGGGGCGCTCTGGACGACGTCCGTGCCAAGGGCCTGTCGGTCGTCCCGGTGTGCCCGTTCATCAAGAAGTGGATCGGCAAGCACCCGGACTACAAGGATCTGGTGCGCTAGCCGTGTCGCCGCGGTGCTCACGGATGACCAGGGAGTCACCTCGCCCGTTCGAAAACGAGTGACTTTCCGTGAGCACCGGTGCGGTCCCGCAGAAAGTCCGCCGATCCGGCGAAACCGGTGGCGGATTTCAGTTGAAGGATCCACTATAGAAGTCGCGCGGCACGCGTGCGGTATTCGCGTGCCGTGTTCGAACCGACGCTGTGTCCTGTGAAGCCGTGTCCCTGTGACACCGTGGCGCTGGAAGACGCTGTGTTATTTGAACCGTGTCCCCGTGAGGACGCCGTGTTCCCGCGAACCGACGTCAGTGACCCGACCTGCCGGAGTGATCGTATGCCCGTCCGACCCTGGAGCCCCGAGGACCTTGGGCGTCCTACGGACGGGACCTGGGCGGACGTGGCGTTCGGCCTCGGCGAGACGTTCGAGCGCGAGGGCCACCTGGAGCAGGCCGCCGACTGGTACCGGCGCGCCGCCGAGTCCGGGAGCGCCGACGCCGCGCTGCGCCTCGGCGCCGTCCTCGGGCGGATGGCCGACGCCGGAGCCGACGACGCGGCCGACGAGCTGCTGGCCGAGGCGACGCGGTGGCTCAGCGGCGCCCAGGACGCCACCACCCCCGACGCCATCGAGCTGATCACCGCCACGCTCAACCGGCAGATGCGGCAGGCCGCCCGCCGCGGCCTCGAACCGGCGCCGGCCGGCTGACGCGTTCGGGCCCCTGGATGTGAACCTATCCGCCATGCTCGTCGTCGGACTCCATGAGGTCGACGACAGCGGAAGGTGGACGAGTTGAGCGGCGAGGAGCCCGGGTACGTGCCCCCGGACCACAAGACCACCGCCGAGTTCCGCGTTCCCGGCAAGGGCGCGGCGCCCGAGGACCCGGCCCGGCCGGGCACGGCGGCCGATGCGACCGCCGTCGATGAGCCGGTGGACACCCTCTTCGACGCGGGCGCCACGTCCCAGGACGCCACTCGGATGGACGGCGTGACGTTCCAGGACCTTCCCTCCGGCGCCGCCGACGACCCGGAGGACGATCCCGAGGACGACCCCGAGACGACGTACCAGGACGGCCCTGCCGACGACCTGGCCGACGACCCTGAGGACGGACCGGCGGCGTTCGGGGACGGCCCGCCCGTCATCACCTTCCAGAAACCGCCGCCCCCGGACGCCGAGGACGAGGCGCCCGTGACCGTGGTCGAGCCGCCGGCAGCCGTGGTCGAGCCGCCCGCGACCGTGGTCGAGCCGCCCGCGACCGTGGTCGAGGCGTCGGTCACCGCCACCGACATCCCCATGAGGCAGCCCGCCGAGCCCGCTCCGTCCGTCCCGCCCCAGCCGGAGCCGGTGGCCTTCGAGCACGGCGCGATCCCGGCGCCGGTGTACGCCCAGGCACCCGTTCCCCTCCCGGCGCCCGTGCCCCAGCAGGAGCGCACTCCCGAGCAGGCGCCCCTTCCCGAGCCGGAGCCCCCTCAGCAGGTGCCCGCCTCGGAGCAGGCGCCGCCCGCGGAGGTGGCGGCACAGGCCGCCGCACCGGTGCCGCCGCCGGCGGTCCCCGAGGCGCCGTGGACGGAGCAGTTCGCCGCCGAGGGAGAGGCGGCGACCCCGGCGGAGGGCGGACCGGCGTTCGCCTACGCGATGCCCGCGACACCGCCTCCCGCCCAGGGCACGCCGCCCCCTCACCAGGGCGCGATGCCTCCGGCCCAGAGCACGATGCCGCCGCCGAACGAGTCCACCGTCCCGCCGGTGCCGCCCGCGGTCGCCTCGCCGTCCGGCGGGCTTCCCGGAGGGCCGCGTCCGTCCCGCTCGGGACGGCCGGTGATCCTCATCGGGCTGGTCGCCGCGGTGGTGGTCCTGGTCCTGGCCGGCGTCGCGGTGCTGATGCTCAGCGGCGGCTCCGACCCGAAGGGGAAGGACGGCAAGCAGGCGTCCCCGGCCGCGAGCACGCCCGGGACGGAGGGCGGCGGCGCGGGGCCCGCGTCCCCCGGCGCCCCCTCGCCCGGCGGGGCGCCCGCGACGCCCCCGCAGTCCGGAGGCCCGTCCGCCCAGCCGCCCGGAGGGCAGCAGCCGGGCGGGCAGCAGCCCGGCACGCCCCCTCCGGCGACCACCGCCCCGGTCGGGCCGCTGGTGCAGGGCAAGGGCGTCACGTACCAGCTCGTCCAGCAGGACGAGGGGTACTTCGAGGGCAAGTTGGTCATCACGAACCGCACCAAGAAGCCCATGAAGGCCTGGAAGCTGACGTTCAAGGCCCCGGGCGCGGACGTGAAGAACATCTGGGGCGCGCGGCTCGTGCACGGCGGCTCCACCGTCGAGATCAGGAACCTGGACGGCGCCCCCGCGATCCCGCCCGGCGAGACGTGGGACATCCAGTACGGCGCGGCCGGAACGGCGTCCACCCCGAAGTCCTGCCAGCTGAACGGCAGGGCATGCGGCTTCTGACCGGCGCGGCGGTCCGGACGGCCTGCTTGATCGGAGCGGCGTACTAGGCTCTTGACCATGCGTATCGCAAGGTTCTCCACCGACGAGGGCATGTCCTTCGGCGTGGTGGAGGAGAACACCGTCGCCGTCATCGCGGCCCACCCGTTCGGTGAGCTGACCTTCACCGGGCAGCGCCTCCCGCTCGCCGACGTCCGGCTGCTCGCGCCGATCCTGCCCAGCAAGATCATCGCGATCGGGAAGAACTACGCCGACCACGTCCGCGAGATGGGCGGGGACGAGCCGCCCGCCGAGCCGGTGCTGTTCTCCAAGCCGTCCACCGCCGTGATCGGCCCGGGGGAGGCGATCGCCTACCCGCAGAAGCTGTCCGAGCGCGTCGACCACGAGGGCGAGCTCGCCGTCGTCATCGGCCGGATGTGCCGCGAGGTCCCGGCGTCCCGCGCCGCCGAGGTCATCCTCGGCTACACCTGCGCCAACGACGTCACCGCCCGCGACCTCCAGGCCAAGGACGGGCAGTGGACGCGGGCCAAGGGCTTCGACACGTTCTGCCCGATCGGCCCGTGGATCGAGACCGAGGTCGACCCGGCCGACCTCGCGATCTCCACGACCGTCAACGGCGAGGTCCGGCAGGAGGCCCGCACGTCCCTGCTGCTGCACGACATCCCCACGCTGGTCGAGTACGTCAGCCAGGTCATGACGCTGCTGCCCGGCGACGTCATCCTGACCGGCACCCCCGCCGGCGTCGGCCCGCTGGAGATCGGGGACGAGGTCACCGTCACCGTCGAGAACATCGGCAGCCTCACCAACCGCGTCATCGCCCGCGACTGAGGAGCGCTGGTGTTCACCGGCTTCAGCGACGAGGCCTTCGCCTTCTACGAGGGCCTGCAGGCCGACAACAGCAAGACCTACTGGACGTCCCACAAGGACGCCTACGAGCGCCACGTGCGCGAACCCTTGACCGAGCTGTGCGCCGAACTCGAAGACGAGTTCGGCGCGGTCAAGCTCTTCCGCCCCTACCGCGACGTCCGGTTCAGCAAGGACAAGTCGCCCTACAAGACGCACCAGGGCGGCCACACCAGCGAGGGCTTCTACATCCAGGTCGACGCGGACGGCCTCATGGTCGCGGGCGGCATGTACGCCCCCACCCCCGACCAGCTCCGCCGCTACCGTGAAGCCGTCGCCTCCGGCACGTACGGCGCCGAACTGCAGGCCGTCGTGGACGACCTCCGCGCCGCGGGCCTGGAGATCGCCGGCGACCGCCTCAAGACCCGCCCGCGCGGGACGGACCCCGACCACCCCCGGCTGGACCTCCTGCGCCACCGCTCCCTCTACGCCCGCGAGGGCTGGCCCGCCGACCCGTGGATGTCCGAGCCCGACGAGGTCCTGGCACGGGTCAGCGCCTCGTGGCGGCGCCTCCGGCCCCTCGTCGCCTGGGGCCGCGAGCACATCGGGCCGCCCGACTTCACCCGCTGACCCACCGGTCGGCCAATCGTTTTGGCCCTACTCCCGCTGTCCTGTATTCTCATCGAGGCGCGAGCGACCAGCCGGAAACGGCTCGGGAGCCCGTACCTCACTGGGGTATGGTGTAATCGGCAGCACGAGTGATTCTGGTTCACTTAGTCTAGGTTCGAGTCCTGGTACCCCAGCTGCGTCCGTCCAGGCGGACACACGCCCCCGTCGTCTAGTGGCCTAGGACGCCGCCCTCTCAAGGCGGTAACGGCGGTTCGAATCCGCTCGGGGGTACGTGGCGGGCCTCCCTGCTCGTTGGCCATTTGGGCCAACTTCGCCGGGGCCCGCAGTGTCTTCCCAGGGGGGCGACCCCCTGGAACCCCCGGTGTTCGGGCTTCGCCCTCACTTTGGCTGGGGCGTACGCGTAGAGCGTTTTTTCTTGTGCGACGTCCAAGAGGGTTTTGCGCCTTCCTGTGGTTCCTTCTGGACCGGTGGCCGAATTCGTGTCTTTGATGATGTGAGCCGTTGCGTCTGTGGGGTGCTGAGAAGGCGTTCTCGGCAGACCTCGCCTCCGCCCTCACCCGGCGAACACCTCGCTGGCCACATGGGCGGCGTCCGCGGTTCTTTCGAGGTCCTCGTCGGGGGCGGCGGCTTCTGCTGGGTGGCCGCTGGGGATTCGGGGGGAAACCGGTTCGAGGTGGGGGGCGGGGTCCGGTAAGCTGGGCGAGGCCCGCGCGGGAGATCGCGTCAGGGTCATGGTCCTGCCCCCGTCGTCTAGTGGCCTAGGACGCCGCCCTCTCAAGGCGGTAACGGCGGTTCGAATCCGCTCGGGGGTACCAGCACTTCTTTCGGACGCGGTTCTGGGCGTCTTCTTCCTTTCTCTGTGTGCTCGGTGACGAGTTCGTCTCGCGCTGCACGGGTGGGGAGCATGTGATCCTGACGTCCTGATGAGGTGGTTCCCGCTCGCGCCGGGGAATGCTCCCGCCGTGAGGTGGGGGTCCAGGAGCTGGTACGCGCTGCTGGTGGCGGTCATGGTGGCCGTCACGGTGGACGTCCTGCTGGACGGTCCGCTCCGCCGCCTCGACTGGATCGTCCACGAGTGGAGCGACGCGCACATCCAGGGCCGGCGGCTCACGGCGGTGGACGTCTTCGCATGGCTCGGGCAGCGCGGCTACCTGGCCCGGGTCATCGTCCCGCTCGCGATCATCGCCGCGATCCGGGGGCGTTCTCTGCGGTACCCGCTGGTGAGCGTGCTGATCGTGGGAGTCCTCTCGGGGCTGCAGCTGCTGCTGAAGGCCGCGATCCCCCGGACGTTCCCGATCAGCGGAACCGACGTGCTGTTCGTCCGCGGCGACGCCTACCCGTCCGGCCACACGCTCAACGGGTTCGTGCTCATCTGGGTCATCCTCGAACTGGCGGTCGTCGCCTTTCCCCGGTGCGCAGCGGCACTGCCGCCGCGCCGCCGCCGCGACATCGCGGTGGTGACGGGAACGGTCACGGCGGTGGCCCTTACCGTGGTCGACAAGCACTGGCTCACCGACTGCCTGTTCAGCCTCGCCCTCGGGCCCGTCCTGCTGCAGGCCCTGATCACCCTGGATCCCTTCGCCCCCTGGCGCGGTCGAGCACGTCCAGGTAACGGCTCACCTGAGCCGACGCGTCGAGCATCGCGCGACCCCGCGCGGTGAGCCTGCGGCGCCAGCCGTCGAGGGCCTCGGCCAGGGGTTCGGTGCCGCCCGCCGTCCGGACCTGCCGGACCACGGTCGCGATGTGCTCCAGCGGGTAGCCGCCGCGCCTGAGGAGGTGGGCGAGCTCCGCGTCGCGGACGTCGCCCGCCTGGAAGGCGCGGTACCCGGTGGACGGATCGCGCGCCGGCGCGAGGATGCCGGCGCCTTCCCAGTTGCGCAGGGTCGCGGGGGTGACGCCGAGCCGGTGGGCGAGTTCGCCGATGGTCCGGGGACCGGGGACGGCCGAGCGGTCCGGGACGGGGCCGGGCTCCTCCAGCAGGTGGTCCACCGCGCTCCTCACCGCGGCCAGGGTCTCCCGGTCGCGGAGCACCTGGTCGTGGCCGCGGTCGATGACCAGCAGGGCGTCGTCGAGGTCGCCGTCGTTGACCGCGTTCATGATCCGGCCGCCGGCCGCGTGCCCGAACGCCGGGACGAGGGCGAGGAAGGCGCGCAGGGCGGCCGCGTGCACCTCGGTGTAGATCCGGTAGCCGCTGGGCGTGCGCTCCGCGGGCGGGAGGAACCCGTCGCGCTCGTAGTTGCGCACCGCCTGCGCCGAGATGCCGTGCTCCCGCGCGAGGTCGGACGGCCGCAGGGTGATCACCGCTTTGAGGGTTTCCCGGGAGTTCTTCCGGTCATGGGCAGGAAAGTATCAACCGTTTTTTCAACGATACGATTTCACCACATGAGTCAGGACATGCGCGACTTCGCGCCCCCGTCATGCGACCTGCTGGCGTTCGGCGAGCCGACGCACCTCGAACCGGCCTTCGGCCGCGTCCGCAACGAACTGCTCCCGCGGCTGGCCGACCACGGCTTCCGGTCGGTCGCCATGGAGACCGACCGGGTGGCCGCCCTCGCCGTCGACGACTTCGTCCGGGAGGGGAAGGGAAGCCTCGACGCCGTGATGAGCGACGGCTTCTCGCACGGCTTCGGAGACCTGGACGCCAACCGGCGGCTGGTCGCCTGGATGCGGGAGTACAACGAGGACCGTCCTCCGCACGAGCGCCTGGCCTTCCACGGCTTCGACGCTCCGATGGAGACCATCAGCGCCCCCAGCCCCCGCGCCTACCTCGAACACGCCCGCGACTACATGGGTCTCGACCTCGACATCGCGGCCCTCACCGGCGACGACCACCGGTGGAGCCGCTCGGAGGCGGTCATGGACCCGGCCATGTCGATCGGCGCGACGGCCGAGGCAGAGAAGCTGCGGACGATCGCCGACGACATGCTCACCGCCCTGTACGAGCGCGCTCCGAAACTGATCGCGGGGACGTCGCGCACCGAGTGGATCCGGGCCCGGATCCACCTCACCGCCGGGCTCGGCCTGCTGCGCTACCACAAGCGGGCGGCGCAGCGGATCGCGCAGGACGCCCGCATCTCGCGCCTGGGCGCCACCCGGGACGCGCTCATGGCCCAGAACCTCCTGGACATCAGGGACGAGGAGGCCCGCCGCGGCCCGACCCTCGTCTTCGCGCACAACGCCCACCTCCAGCGGAACCCGGGCCGCCTGCGCATGTGGGAGATGGACCTCACCTGGTTCGGCGCCGGCGCCATCATCGCGTCGCTGCTGGACGAGCGGTACGTCTTCGTCGCGGGCAGCCTGGGCCGCAGCGAAACGATCAAGCTGGCGGAGCCCGAGCCGGGCAGCTTCGAGGGCATCCTGCAGAGTCGCGTCACCACCTGGGACCTGACGCCGGCCGCCGCGGTCCCGTCCGCCCGCGTCCGCACCGACACCACCCCCGCCCAGGGCTACTTCCCGCTCGACCAGGCGATCCTCGACACGGCCGACGCGGTCCTGCACATCAGCGACGGCGCCACCGTCTGAGTCCGCGATCCGCCGGACGTCCCGATGGGCCCATCCCGCCGTGCCGGTCTTGTCCGCGGCGGGATGCGCTCGGCGGCCTTCGGGGTTGCATCCGGTAGCGAGGTACAGGCTTACCGTCGGATCGTGGCCGCCGCCGGGTACGAGGAGCAGGGATGACCGAGGTGCCGATCAGGAGCACGCCGTCGCCGGACGTCGCGAGCACCGGGTACGAGGGCCTGCGCTCCGGCCAGGTCGCGGCGGCGGCCGGGGTGAACCCGCAGACGCTGCGCTACTACGAGCGGCGGGGGCTGCTGGCCGAACCCGCCCGGACGCTGGGCGGGCACCGGCTCTACCCGGCCGAGGCCGTCACGGTGCTGCGGGTGATCAAGACGGCGCAGCGGCTCGGGTTCACCCTGGACGAGGTAGCCGGGCTGCTGGAGGCCGCACGGCACCGGCACGGCCGGCGCGACGCCGGGCTGGCCGTGCGGGCCCGCGCGAAGCTGGCGGAGGTGGAGCGGCGCATCGCCGACCTGGAGGTCATCCGGTCCACGCTCCGCGAGGCCCTCGACGCCGGCTGCGACGACCTGCTCGCCTGCGCGGGGGAGCCGTGCTGCCCCCTGCCGTTCGCCGAACTCGCGGACCCCGGCACGCCGCCGCAGCGTTCGGGCGCATGAGTACGGTTCCGATATGACGATCGCGCGGTCGCTGGTCCTGTTCGTCCTTGCCGCGGTGGCGGAGATCGGCGGCGCCTGGATGATCTGGCAGGGCGTGCGGGAGCACCGGGGCGGCTGGTGGATCGGCGCGGGGCTCGTCGCCCTCGGCCTGTACGGGTTCGTCGCGACCTTCCAGCCCGACGCCCACTTCGGCCGCGTCCTGGCCGCCTACGGGGGCGTGTTCGTCGCCGGCTCCCTGGCCTGGGGCATGGTCATGGACGGTTTCCGCCCCGACCGCTGGGACGTGGCCGGGGCCGCCGTCTGCGTCCTCGGCGTCCTGATCATCATGTACGCCCCGCGCGGCTGAGGTCACTCCCACGTCGCGGACTGCGGGTCCACACCGCGGGCCCGCGCGTTCGCGAAGATCACCTCGCGCAGCCAGGCGCCCAGACCGGGCGCGGACGCGTCGTAGTGCTCGGCGAAGCGGGGATCGGCGCCGAACGACCGGCCGATGCAGACCTGCATCGAGTGCGTGCAGTCGAAATACCGCGAGAGCAGGGCGCGGTGCCGTTCCGCGAGGACGTTCGCCCCGGCGGACCCGGGTTCGACGCCGGCCCCCATCGCCGCGGCGAGGTCGGCCTCCAGCGCGGCCGTCTCCGCCGCGAGCTCCTTCCAGTCGGCGGGCGTCATCCCGGCCGCCCGCTCGGCGTACTGCGCCCACTGCGCGCTGCCGCCCCAGCGCTCCCCGGCCTCCTCGACCAGGGAGGGCCGCCAGTCGTCACCGAAGATCGCGATCTGCTCCTCCGGTGGCAGCGGCATCCCGGTGTCCAGCGCCTCCATCAGGCGGTCGACCGACGACGCCATCGCCTGCAGGCGGGCGATGCGCTCCGCGAGCTGCACCCGCCGGCGGCGCAGATGGTCGCGCGCGTCCGTGCCCGGGTCGTCGAGCAGCCGGCCGATCTCGGCGAGCGGCAGCCCCAGCTCCCGGTAGACGAGGACCCGGTGCATCCGGGCGACGTCCTCGCCCGAATACACCCGGTACCCGGCCGCCGTGCGCCCGCTCGGACGCACGAGGCCGACCGCGTCCCAGTGGTGCAGCGTCTTCACGGTCACCCCGACGAGCGCGGCGGCCCGCCCGACGGTGAGGTCCTCGGGGACGTCGATCCTCAAGCGCGCGGCACCTCGATTCCTCCCGCCCGCAGGTAGGCGGCCTGCGGGCCGTCCGGATCGATCGGCATGGCGGCCGTCATCACGACCCGCGCGTTCTCCGGGGTGCTGATCGTCAGCTCCCTGGAGTTCCACGGCATGTCCACGGGGCCGCCGGTGCAACCCGGCACCAGCTCCTCGCACCGAGCGATGATCTCATCGAGCTGGCCCGGGACGCACGCGAAGCTGACGCTCATCGGGCCCTCTCCGCCCTCTTCGCCCGGGACGAGGAGGACGTCCTGGAACGCCCAGCGTCGCAGATGGACCACCTGATCCGGGATGGAGAACAGGTCGACGAACCCGAGCCCCCGGATCCAGAAGTCCTTCGAGGCGGCGAGGTCCCGCGTGGGCACGCGGACGAACATCGGCATGCCGTAGATCTCCCGGCAGATGTCGGCCGGCGCCGCGTCGTACGCCGGCAGGGGAACGGGGCTGACGTATTCGCTCATGCCCCGATCCTCAAGCCTCCCGCGACGTCAGGGTCAACCCGCTCCGGCCGTCGGCGGAGGGCCGAGGATCTCGATGCGGTGGCGTGCGGCGGCATGGCCGAGCGCCGCGGGGTCGACCGGCTCGGGTTCGGGGAGCCGGCGCTCGCGGGCCGGGACGCCGGCCTCCGCGGCGAACTCCTCGAAGCCGGACGGCGTGGTGATCTGCAGACAGCGCAGGGGCTCGTCGGAGCCGACGACGAACGTGTGGGGCAGTCCGACCGGCAGGAGGACGAAGTCCCCCGGGCCGGCGGTGAACTCCTCCCCGTCGCACGTGAAGCGGGCCGTCCCGGAAAGGACGTGGAACATCTCGTCCTCCTCCAGGTGCCGGTGCAGCGGCGGGGCGAAGCCGGCCGGTTGGAGGAACTCCGCGACGGTGAGCCGGCCCCGGGTCTGCGCGCCCGCGGCCTTGACGGTGACGAGGTTGCCGAGGAACCACAGCGCCTGCCCTTCGGCGCTCCCGAGGACGTAGGGACGGACGACGGACGCCATGGCCGCCTCCAATTTGACGAGACAACGTCTATTGAATAACACGCTAGTATGCCGCGTGATGGGCGTCAACGACGGCACGGCGGCCCGCGGGCGGCGCCGGTACGACTCGCCGCTGCGTGATCAGCGGGCCAGGCAGACCCGGCAGGCGATCGTCGCGGCGGCGGCGCGGCTCTTCGTCGACCGCGGTTACGCGGCCGCGTCCCTCGCCGACATCGCCAGGGAGGCCGCGGTGGCGCGACCGACCGCCTTCGCCGCGTTCGGTTCCAAGGCCGCGCTGCTGCGCGAGGTGGTGGACCAGGCGCTGGCGGGCGACGACGAGCCCGTGCCGGTCGCCGAGCGACCCTGGTTCCGTCCGGTGATGGAAGGGCCGACGCCGGTCGCGGTCCTGACCGCCTACGCCGAGGTCTGCCGCATCATCGGCGCGCGCGCCGCGGAGATCTTCGAGGTGGCGCGCCGGGCCGCGGACGAAGGCCCCGAGCCGGCCGGCCTGTGGGAGACGATGCAGCGCAACCGGCGCGCCGGGGCCGCCATGGTGATCGACCGCATCGAGGCGGTCGACCCGGGGCGGCTCCGCCTCGATCGTGAGCGCGCCGTGGACGTCGTGTGGATGTTCAACGATCCGTCCCACTACCGCTCCCTGGTCCGGACGCGGGGCTGGAGCGAGCAGGAGTACACCGCCTGGATGGCCGACCAGATGCACCACGCCCTCGGCCTCGACGCCCCCGAACCCCGCGAACCGTCCGCGAATTGACCCGGATGGCCGTTGTGGGGCGGGCGGGTCAGAGGCCGGTTCCCAGGTGGGAGACCGGCCTCTTCGTGCCCGGACAGCAGATCCGCGTTGCACGCGTCCACGGCTGACGGGACGTTAGGACGATGCCGTGCCTACCTCCAGCACGACTTCGAGTTCCAGCGGCATCCCGGCGGGCAGCGCCGTCGAGCCGAAGACGAGCCGGCTGTGGCGGGTGGGGGCGAAGGCGGTGTCGAAGACCTCCGACGCCCCGTCCGCCACGGCCGCGTGGTGGCGGAACCCGGGATCGCAGGCGATGTGCACGGCGAGCCGCACCACGCGCGTCACCGAGTCCAGGCCCGTTTCGGCGTCGGCCACGGCGAGGGCGTTGAGGGCCGCCACCCGGGCGGCCTCACGGCCGGCCGCCGTGTCGAGCTCCTGTCCGAGGTGTCCCGACATGACGGGCTCTCCGTCGCGTAGCGGCAGCATCCCGCTGAGGAACAGCAGGCCGGAGGCCGCCACGGCGGGGACGTATCGTCCGAGCGGCCTGGGCGGTTCGGGAAGGCGCAGTCCGGCCGCCCGCAGGCGCTCGGCCACGGCGCTCACTCGGCGCCGCCCTCGGCTCGGGCGATCAGCGCACCGACGGTGTCGTCCGCCTGGCCGGGCCGCCATGGCCGCCCGAGCAGCGTGTAGTTCATCCGGGGGAAGAAGCCGAGGCGGGTGCCCAGCTCACCGCTGAGCAGCGTCATCCGCTCGACGGTGCGGGCGTTGCTCAGCCGGCCCGCGTCGACGTAGCGGAACGGCGTCCCCTCGCCGAGCGCGATGACCTGCTTCTTGGCGTCCTCGTCGTCGGAGACGACATAGACGTCGCTGGTGAGCCCGTCGAAGTCCGGCGCGTCGAAGACCTCCCACCACACGTTCTTGAAGGCGCCGACGACGCGGGTGCCGGGCAGCGTCGCGGCGATCTGCTCGGCGCCGCTGGTGTTCCAGGGGGTGATGAAGTCGCTGTAGTCGGCGTTGAACGGGTTGGTGATGTCGATGAGGATCTTGTCCGCGAGTGCCGCGCGCAACGGTTCCAGCCGGGTCAGCAGGCCGTCGCGCAGGAAGATGGCGGGCAGGACGACGGGCGCGTCCAAGGCCTGGTCGTAGTCGCCGCCGGCGAGGCCCGGGAGGGCGAGGCCCGCGGCGATGCGCCGGGCGCGGGCGGTGTCGCGGGATCCGAGCACGACCTGGTGGCCCGCGCGGGCGTACATCGCCGCCAGCCTCGTCCCCATGCGCCCGGTGCCCAGAATTCCGATCTTCATCGGCGTGCTCCCTGCTGTCGATGGCCGCCGGTCCGGGGCCGGACCGCGGTGCGGTGCGTGCGCCACCCCGCAGGAGGACGCCCGGAGGAAGTTACATCGTCATATAGCTAAATTCAAATATGACTCGGCGTGTGGCCGCCGGGGCGCCGTCCCGCGCGTGCCGGCGCCCCCTGGGGCTGCGGCTACCCTGGCCTCATGAGCGACGTGGTGCAGGGGATCGAGGTCGATGTGCTGCGTGCCCTCTCCAACCGCGCACGGCTGGAGATCCTCCAGTGGCTCAGGGACCCCGCCGCGAACTTCGGCCACCAGGCGGTCGGCGACTTCGACGTCGAAGGCGTGTGCGTGTCGACCATCCAGGAGCGGGCGGGCATGTCGCAGCCGACCGTCTCGGCGCATCTGAAGATCCTGCATCAGGCCGGCCTCGTCACCCGGCAGAAGATGGGCGCCTGGCACTTCTACAAGCGGGACGAGGGCGCCATCCGCCGGTTCGCCGAGACCCTGGTCACCAGTCTCTAGCCCGCCCGGTGCGGCCCGGGTGCTCGTCTCGGCCGGCGCCGGGCATGCGAGAGGGGCGGCCCCCCCGACCGCCCCTCCGCGTCCTTGAAAACCCCTTGGCCCGGCGGGGCATTCCCAGTCCCCGTGAGCGAGTGAACAACATGCTAGTGGAATAGGCGTTGCCGAAGAACTGGAATTGAGGATTCGGCCGCGCGTGGAGGGCAGTCGACCGGCTTCGCCCCGTCTGGCATCGCCGCCCCACTTGCCCAGTGTGCCGGAGAGGTCCCATCCGCGCAGGCGGCGGGGGTGGGAATCATTGACGATCAACGCTTCGCCGGTGGGGTATTTATGCGGGAATCCTCTCCTGACTTTGGGTGTTACCTGGCATCATGTGCCGTTGTAAGGCCGCGCCGGCGGAGTTGTCCGAGGCCATTGCCGGATGGTGGTTCACGCGAGAGGGTGTTGGCACTTTTGTCGTGAATGCCGGATTAAATAATGCGGTTCATATTGGATTTCTTGGCGTAATGAAAATGGATGTCCTTGGCGGTTCGCGGCGACGGGAAACGGAAGCGGACCCCTCGGCGGGTCGAAGGTCCGTGTGAATTTCAGGGCCAATTTCCCGTCGCCGGCTTCCGAGGACGACCCGCCGCGGCCGGGGGAGCCGGTGCCCGGCTCGGGGGCCCCGCCGTCCCGTCCGGACGCATGTCCTTGGCTGACGAACGAGGATGTGGTCAACTTAAATCGCTGGCGATGGGGGGAGTGGGAGCCGAATGCAGCGTCATGCGGATGAGGTGCCGCCGGGAGCGTCGCTCGCCGAGAAGGTCGAGTGGCTGATCCAGAATCTCTGGCCGGCGGACGCGGACCCGCCGCGCAACAACGTGGAGACGGCCGCCGCCATCGCGCGCGCCACCGGTGAGGACATCTCCTCCACCACCGTGTGGAAGCTGCGCACCGGGCGGCAGGAGAACCCGCAGCTGAAGACGCTGACGGCGCTCGCCACGTTCTTCGGCGTGCCGATCGGCTACTTCGGCTTCGCCGGCGAGTCCGAGCCCATCGGCGAGGACCTCACGCTCAAGGCCCTGCGCCGGGACGTCGAGCAGGGCATCATCCGGCCCGAGGTGCTGCGAGCCCTGGTCGACCTGTCCCCGGAGGCCCGCTGGGTCGTGGACGAGATGATCCTCGCCGCCGCCGAGGCCGACCGCGTCCGCCACGCCTGACCCGGGGCCCCGGCCGTTCCGGCGGCGGAACGGCCGGGCCGGACGATGTTTCACCGGGGGACCGATCAGGTAAAGGGCGACTAGCAGGTGACCCGTACCCCGGAGGGGCAATGCCGCCGTTCGCCGCCGTCCTCTCGGTTCTCGGGCTGGTGGCGGCCCTGGTCGCCGGGGTCTACGCCGTCTCGTCCGCGGCGGCGCCCCGCGCGTTCGAGAGCGGGCCGTTCCTGTCGGGGGCGCGCCCGGCCGAGCACGCGGTGTCGCGCTACCACGTGCGCTGGTACACGGTGTCGATGGTCTTCCTCGCCTTCGACATGGAGATGGTCTTCATGTACCCGTGGGCGCTCGTCGTCGCGTCGATCGGCGTCAAGGCGGTCGTGGAGATGTTCGCCTTCCTGGCGCTCCTGCTGGTCGGCGTCCTCTACGCGTGGCGGGAGGGGGTGTTCCGATGGGCCTGACACGGTCCCCCGGCCTGAGGCGGTTCGCGGTGCCGCGCCCGTTCGTCGTCTCGGCTGCGGACGGCGCGCGCGACCGCCTCGCGGTCGAACGCGCGCTGCGAGGCCGCCGGTGGCGTCCCGCCCTGTCGCCCGCCGAGACCGGGATGCTGGTGGTGTGCGGGAACCCCGGGCCCGCGCTGACCGAGGCCATCGACGTGGTCTGGCGCGACATGCCCGAGCCGCGCGTCCGCGCCGCGGCCCCCGACCTGGACGGGGAACCCGGGGACCCGCGCCCCGCCCTGGACCTGGAGGCCGACATGGCCGACCGCGCCGACGACCGGGACGGCCTGAAGCTGGACGTCCTGCACGTGCCGCTCGGCCCCGTCCTGTCGTACTGGCCCGCGGGGTTGCGCGTGGACCTGACGTTGCAGGGGGACCTCGTCCAGGCGGCCGAGGTCACCGCGGTCGACACCGGCGGCGGAACGTTCTGGACGGAGGAGCGCCAGGCCGCGTCCCGTCTCGACAGCCTCTCCCGGCTCCTGCGCGTGGCGGGCTGGGAGGCGGCCGGAGAGCGCGCGGCCGTGCTGCGGGACGAGGCGCTGGAGCGTGCTTCCGACGACGTGCTGGTGCGGCGGTTCGCGTCGTTCGCCCGGATGGTCGGGCGATCGCGCGCGCTGGCCTGGATGACGCGGGGCTTCGTGAAGGACCGGATGGACGGCTGGCTGCGCGACATCGGCGCGGCCCTGGAGGGACGCCCCGTCCGGCCGCGCCAGAGCTGGGACGAGACGGCCGCCGTCCTGCCGGTGCTCCTCCAGGGGGCGGAACTGGCCCGGGCCCGGTTGATCGTCGCGAGCCTGGATCCCGATCTCGGGGCGGTCGCCGATGGTTGAGGTGCTGGTCCTCGGCGTCCTCGCGGTGGCGGCGGCGTCGCTCGGCGGCGCGTTCGCCGGGCGCCCGGCCGAGCCGTTCCGCGAGGCCGCGCGGCTGCTGACGACGCAGCGGCGCGTCACGGCGAGGGCCGACGTGCTGCTCACCAGGATCGGGGTCGTGTCGCTGCCGGTCGCGGCGGCGCTGGCGGCGCTGGTGGTGCCGCTCGGCGACCGCGTCGCGGTCGGGACGCGGATCGGCGTGGTCTGGTTCAACGCGATGGAGGTCGCCGCCTGGGGGTCGGTGTGGCTCGCGGGCTGGGGCGTCAACTCGGCGTTCGGCCTGGTCGGCGGCTACCGGTTCCTCGCGCAGGGGCTCGCCTACGAGCTGCCGCACATGTTCGCGCTCATCACCGCCGGGCTCGCCGCGCACTCGCTCGACCTGCGCGCCATCGGGCAGGCGCAGGACGGTCTGTGGTTCGCGGTCTGGATGCCGGTCGCGTTCGCCGTCTACCTGGTCTCGGCGGCGGCGATGGCGTTCTGGGGTCCGTTCGACCATCCGTTGGGCGACGACGTCGCCGGCGGCGTGCTGGCCGAGTTGTCCGGGCCCGACCGGCTCGTCTTCCTGGCGGGACGCTACGGGCTGCTGGCGGTGGCCTCGGCCGTCGCGGTCCCGCTTTTCCTCGGCGGCGGTGCGGGGCCGCTCCTGCCGGCGTGGCTGTGGTCGCTGCTGAAGACGTGCGCCGTCCTGGCCCTGCTGGTCTGGACGCGGCAGCGCCTGCCGGTGCTGCGCATGGACCGCGCCATGACCGTGGCGTGGACGGTCCTGATCCCGGCCTCTGTGCTGCAAATGCTCGTCGTCGCGATCGTCGTCGTATGAGGGGGTGTGCGGGAGGGGCGCGTGTGGGGAGTCGCGCATGGACCGCGTGAGGAGGGAGCGCTGTGGAGGCCGTCGCGTTCTGGGTGCTGGCCATCGCCGCCGTCGGGGCGGGCGTCACCGTGTTCGTCGTCGACTCGATGGCGCGGGCGACGTTCGCGCTGCTGGCGTCGTTCCTGTGCGTCGGCGGCGAGCTGCTCCTGATCGACCTGCACTACCTCGGCGTGCTGGTCGTCCTCATGATGATCATGGAGATGCTGGTGATGGCGGTCTTCATGGTCATGTACATGATGAACCCGGGCGGGCTGATGCCGATGACGATGCTGCACAACAAGCGCGGCGCGCTCGCCATCTCCGGCGCCGCGTTCGCGGCCCTGGCCGCGGGAGTCCTCACCGTCCCCTGGCCGGAGCGGGCGGGCCGCGCGCCGCGCGATCCCACGGTGGCGCTCGGTGAGGCGATCATGGGGCCGAAGATGCCGGTCATGATGGTGATCGGCGTCGCCATCCTGGCCACCATGATCGCGTCGGTGGTGCTGGCGGCGCACCGGGGCCGCTACGACCCGCGCGACGACGGGCACGGTGCGCGATGACGCTGGAGGCGTTCCTGCTGCTCGCGGCCGCGCTGTTCTGCGTCGGGCTGTTCGGGGCGCTGTCGCAGCAGTCGATCGTGATGCTGATGATGGGCCTCGAACTCATGATCAACGGGATCGTGGTCGCCGCGGCCGCGTTCTGGTTCTGGGTGTCGCCCGGCATGGCGGACGGGCAGGTGCTCGTCCTCGTCGCGATCACGGTGATGGCGCTGGAGATGGCGATGGGGTTCGCCGTCGTCACCGCCCTGTTCCGGGCCCGCGACGTGGACATGACCGACGACGCGGGAGATCTCAAGGGATGAGCGGACCGGGCCAGGGCGCGTTCCTTCCCGGGTGGCCGGGCGGGCTGGCGGTCGACGGGCTGTCCGCCGTCCTCCTCGTGACGCTCGCCGCGGTCCTGGCGGCGGTCCTCGCCTTCGCGGCGGCGGAAGGGTACGGCGCCCGCTTCCACGGCCTGATGCTGCTGTTCGCGGCGGCGATGGCCGTCACGGTGACGGCGACCGACCTGGTGCTGCTGCTGATGGGCTGGGAGGTCATGGGCGCGATGTCGTACGCGCTCATCGGTTACGAGTGGTCGGACGCGCGGCGGGTCCGGTCGGCCGGCGTCGCGTTCCTGACCACCCGCGCCGCCGACATGGGCCTCTACGCGGCGGCGGGCTTCGCGGTCGCCGGCGCCCACTCCCTGCGCCTGGACGACCTCGCCGCGGCCGGCGCCCCCTGGCGGGACCTGATCGCCGCCGGGCTCGTGGTGTCGGCTCTCGGGAAGTCGGCGCAGCTCCCGTTCTCGTTCTGGCTGTCGCGCGCCATGGACGGCCCGAGCCCGGTGTCGGCGCTCCTGCACTCGGCCACGATGGTCGCCGCCGGGGCGTACCTGCTGATGCGCGTCCATCCGCTGCTGGCCGCGACCGGTTGGGCGGCCACGCTCGTGTGCTGGGCCGGGGCGGTGACCGCGCTGGTCCTCGGTGCCGTCGCGCTTGCGCAGCGCGACCTGAAACAGCTTCTCGCCGCGTCCACGTGCTCGCAGATCGGGTTCATGGTTCTCGGTGCGGGCGCCGGTGCGGTGGGCGGCGGGACGGCGCAGCTCGTCGCGCACGCCGCGGTGAAGAGCCTCCTGTTCCTCTGCGCGGGCGTGTGGCTGGGCGTGCTCGGAACGCGGCGATTGGACGCGCTGCAAGGCGCGGCGCGGCGCCACCGGACGGTCGGCGCGGCGTTCGGCGCCGGGGCGCTCGCGCTGGCCGGTGTCCCGCCGCTGTCGTTGTGGGTCACCAAGGACGAGGTCCTCGCCGGCGTCGGCGGCTCGCCCGCACTCCTCGCGGTGGGGCTCGCCGCCTCCGTCCTGTCGGCCGCCTATGCCGCGAAAGCGCTGCTCGCCGCGTTCCGCCCGGCCGGAGGCGGCGCCTTCCGGGTGCCGTTCCCGCAGCAGGCGCCGCTGGTCGTGCTGGCCTTCGCGGCGGCCGTGCTCGGAGTTCTCGGCGTCCCCCCGGTCGCGGACGCCTGGCGGCGGATGCTCGGCGTGCCGGACGAGAGCGGGCCCGACCCGTGGCTGGTCGCGCTCTCCGGTGTCCTCGCCGTGGTCACCGTGGGCTCGGTCATGGCCGTCCGGCGGATCCCGGAACCCGGGTGGGCGGTGAACTGGCTCTGGCTGGAGAGCGCCGCGTCGGCCGTGGCGGTCCGTCCGGCGTTCGCCGCCGCGCGGGCGCTGGCCCGCTTCGACGACCGGGTGGTCGGCCGCGCCGCGGAGGCCGTGGCGGTCCGTCCGGCGTTCGCCGCCGCGCGGGCGCTGGCCCGCTTCGACGACCGGGTCGTCCACGGCGCGGTCCAGGGCGTCGCACGCGGCGGCCAGGCGGTCGCCGGGCTGGCCGGGCGGCGCGTCGAGCTCCGGGTGGACGGCCTCGTCGCCGCGGTCGGGCGCGCGGCCCGGGGGCTGGGCGCCCTCGCGCGTCGCCCGCAGACCGGACAGGTCCACATGTACTACGCCCAGGCCGCGGTGGTGCTCGCGGTGCTCGTCGTCGTCGCCGTCCTGGTCGGGTGAGCCCTTGCTGAATCTGGTGATCTTCCTTCCGCTGGCGGTCGCGCTCGTGCTGCCCGCCGTCCCGCGCCGCGCCGTCCCGTACACGTGGATCGGCGTCACCGTCCTGGACCTCGCCCTCGTCATCGGGATGTGGGTCGCGCACGGCACCGGCGGCGGGATCGCGTACGAGACGAACGTGCGGTGGATCCCGTCCGTCCGGGCCGGTTACCACGTCGGCGTGGACGGCCTGTCGCTGCCGCTGCTGGCACTGACCGTCGTCCTGTTCGCGGCGTGCGCCGTGTACTCGCTGCGGCACACGCACCGGGTGCGGGCCTTCGCGATCCTGTTCCTCTTCCTGGAGACCGTGTGCCTGGGGCTGTTCGCGGCCCTCGACCTGCTGCTGTTCTTCGTCTTCTTCGACCTGTCGATCGTCGGCATGTACTTCGTGATCCTGCTGTGGGGGCACGGGGACCGGTCGCGGTCGGCGCTGACGTTCTTCCTCTACACGTTCCTGGGGTCGCTCGTCCTGCTGCTCGGGTTCATCGGCCTCTACCTGGGAGCCGACCCCCACACGTTCGACATGGTCGAGCTGACCCGCACCCCGCCGCTGGCCGGACGGAGCGGGCCGGCGGCACTGACGCTCCTCGCCGTCGGGATCGGCCTCGGCATCAAGACGCCGGTCGTGCCGTTCCACTCCTGGCTGCCGCCCGCGCACGTCGACGCGCCCGCCGCCGGGTCGGCGATCCTCGCCGGGGTCATGCTGAAGATGGGCACCTACGGGCTCGTCCGGATCGCCATGCCGATGCTCCCGGACGCCTGGCGCCGCTACGCCCTCGTGTTCCTCATCGTGGGACTGGTCGGCGTCCTCTACGGGGCCTTGGTCGCGCTGGCGCAGGACGACGTCAAGCGTCTCGTCGCGTACACGTCCGTCAACCACATGGGCTACATCGTCCTCGCGTTGGGCGCGGCCGGGTACGCCGCCGGCGACGCCGACGCGCGGCGGCTCGCCGTCACCGGCGCGGTCACGCAGATGGTCAGCCACGGCCTCGTCACCGGCGCGCTGTTCCTGCTGTGCGGCGTCCTGTACGACCGGGCGGGCAGCTACGACCTCGGGCGGTTCGGCGGGATCGCGCGCGGCGCGCCCGTCTTCGCCGCGCTGACCTCGGTGGCCGCGTTCGCCTCGCTCGGGCTGCCGGGCCTGTCCGGGTTCGTCGCCGAGTTCCAGATCTTCGCCGGGACGATCGGGAGCGGCACGGCGGCGACGGCCGTCATCGGCTCCCTGGCCGTCACCGGCATCCTGGTCACGGCCGCCCTTTTCCTGCGCGTCCTGCACCGCGCCGTGGTCGGGCCGCCCGGCGAGCTGACCCCGCTGGTCACCGACCTGCGGCACCCCGAACTGGCCGCGCTCGTCCCGCTGCTGGCGCTGTCGCTGCTCATCGGCGTCGCGCCGCGCGTGCTGCTCGACACGATCGAGCCGCTGTCGGCGGCCGTCGTCGGGCTGGTCGGCCGCTGATGAACGAGAACCCCGCCGACCTCGCCCCCGAACTGTGCGTGCTGGCCGCGGCCGTCGCGGGGCTGGTCGCCGGGATGTTCCTGCCCCGGGTGCGGCAGTGGCCGGTCGCGGCGGTCTGCTCGGCCGGGCTCGTCGCGGGGCTGGCCTTCGCGGGGGCCGCGGCGGACCGTCCCGCCCTCATGGCCTTCGACTCCTTCTCCGTCGACGCGATCACGCACGTCACCCGGATCACCGTGCTCGGCTCGACGCTCGCCGTCGTCCTGCTGGCGGCCGGGCAGGTCCGCGACCACCCGCGCGAGAGCGAGCACTACGTCCTGCTTCTGCTGTCCGCGCTCGGGACCATCATGCTCGGCGCCTCGTCCGACCTGCTGGTCCTGGTCGCCGCCTACCTGCTGGTGAGCATCCCCGCCTACGCGCTCGCCGGGTTCGGCAAGGACGCGCCCGGGACCGAGGCCGCGCTGAAGTACTACCTGATGGGCGCGCTGCTGGGCGTGCTCATGCTCGGCGGCGTGGCGCTGCTGTCCGGAGTGGGGCGCGGCACCGCGTACCCGGTGCTGCGGGCCGGGCTCGCGGACGCGCCCGCGGCGGCGGTCGCGGCGGGCCTCGTCGCGCTCCTCGCCGGGCTGCTGTTCAAGGCGGGCGCCGTCCCGGGCCACTACTGGGTGCCGGACGTGACCGAGGGCGCCCCGCCCGCCGTCGCGGCGTTCGTCACCACCGTCCCCAAGATCGGCGCGTTCGCCGCCCTCTACCGGTTCGGCGCCGAGACCGCCCCGGCCGGCTGGCCCGCCCTCCTCGCCGTGATCGCGGCGGCGACGATGACGCTCGGCAACCTCGCCGCGTTCGGGCAGGACAACGTCCGGCGCCTGCTGGCGTACTCGACCGTGAGCCAGGCGGGCTACCTGCTCGTCCCGGTCGCGATGGCGGGGCGCACCGACCTGGCCCGCCCCGCGCTCCTGTACTTCCTCGCCGCCTACGCGGTGACGAACCTCGGCGCCTTCGCGGTCGTGCTCGCCGCCGGCCGCGACGACCTGGCCGGGTACGCCGGGCTGCTGCGCGCCTCCCCGCCCCTCGGGCTGTCCCTCGTCGTCTGCCTGCTCGGCTTCGTCGGGACGCCGCCGACCGCCGTGTTCGTCGGGAAGGTCCTGATGTTCGGCGCCGCGCTGGACGGCGGCTACACGTGGCTCGCGGTGGTCGCCGCCGTGAACAGCGTCGCCAGCGTCTTCTACTACCTGCGCTGGATCGTCCCGCTGTTCCGCCGCCCGTCCGGCGCGCCGCGCCGGGCGTCCGGCGCCACCGCGGCGGCCACCGCGGTCGCCACCGCCGCCGCGCTGCTCTCCCTGGCCCTTGGCATCGCCGGCGGCGCCGCCCTCGCCGCCTCCTGACCCGGCCGCTGCCAGGCGTTCCGGCACCGTCAGTCCTGGAACCGGGGAGCCCGCATGTTGACCAGGCTGTCGAGCTTGTGGACCCGCTCGTCGTGGCCGATCTGGCGGAGCAGGTCGGCCAGCGACGCGTGGTGCCCGTACTGGGCGGCGTAGGTCGTGGGCGCGGGGGCGTGCTCCAGTTCGGGGTGCTCGGCGACGTACGCCATGTACTCGTGCTCCGCGTGGTCCTCGAAGTCCGCGTTGAGCCGGTAGCTCATCTCGGGCCGCAGCAGGAACAGCAGCCACGACACGTGGTAGTAGAAGAACGCCACGAGCCACGGCGCCAGCCGGTGCAGCACGAACGACTGCTTCAGGCCGTCCCGCTGGACGATGTCCTGCAGGATCAGCAGGTGCCACTGCTCGTTGTCCTGCTCCTCGCGGGTCTCGACGATCCGCTCGTACACCCGCGTGGCGAGCGCGGAGCGCCGGCGGTGCCGCGACAGCGACAGGTAGCCCATCCGCTCCCACGCCTGGTAGGGGACGCGGGCGATGAACTCCAGCATCGTGAACTTCACGAGCGTGCGCTCGCGGCCGTAGACCAGGTCCATCTGCTTGAACAGCATCCGGGCCAGGAGGCCGTGCTTCAGGCGCGGGCCTTGCAGGGTCTCGGTCTGCGCGGCGCGCAGCTCCGCGGGCGAGAGCTTCGGCGGACCGCCGTGGGGATGGACGGGGGCGTCGGGGCGAGTGATGGTCTGCGTCGTGTTCGTCATGTCCATGATGCTGCGGGTACGGCACGCGGCCGGGCATCGGCCGTACAGCGGCACCTGTGCTACGACTCGCCGATCACAGCCGCCCTGGCCGCGTACCGCCCCCGGCGTAGGGGAGCCCCCCGAGAACGCCTAAGGGGCGTAGCGGCGGGCGAGGGTGCGGAACGCGAGCTTCGGCTCGAAGTGGCCGGTCTTCTCGTAGCCGAGGCCCGTCTCGGGAGGGAGCACCTTGACCAGGGAGAACCCGGCCATGTCGAGGTCCCTGGCGGGGTCGGGGGAGTAGGGGCCGTCGGGCTCGATGAAGTCGTAGACGAACGCGCCGTGCACGCCCTCGGCCTCGTAGACGTCCAGCAGCTCGGAGATGTAGCGGGCCTGCGTCCGCTCGTCCCGGACGAACCCGGGCGGGATGGCGGGCGGGTCCTGCGACCAGTCGACGATGTCGAACCCGTCGCCGCCGCGCTTGTCCGCGCCCCGGTACGTGCAGCACCCGAACTCGGTGATGACGACGGGCTTGCCGAACCGGTGCAGGGCCCGGACCTCCTGGGCGTAGGTCGCCTCGTTCGTCTCGTCCCGGTACAGGTCGACGCCCACGACGTCGAAGCCGCGCCAGGCGACCTCCTCCCAGACGCCGGAGGTGTAGGTGAGGCGGCCTCCGAACAGGGGCCGGACCGTCTTGAGCGCCCGTGCGAGGAACGCGTTCAGCCGCTCGTTGCAACCCTCGCCCGCCGGGGTTCCGAGGTTGGCGGCCCGCTCCCTCCAGTCCTTGCCGGGCACCAGCCCGGCCATGAAGATCGTCAGCTCGCAGCCCACCGAGATGCCGACGCCGGGGTGGGTGCGGCGGAGCCCTTCGGCCGCCTTCGCGACGGCGGCGAGGAACTTCAGCGTGGTCCGCGCGTCCCGGTCGAACTGGCGGGCCTCGAACCACACGAACATGCCCTCCCGTGCCGCGCAGCGCGCCGCGAGCATGAGGCGCCGCAGGTCGGAGCCGAGCAGGATGATCGCGTTGCAGTGCAGGTCGCGGCGGATCGCCCGGATCTCGCGCCGCACGTACGCGGGCTTCCACACCTCGCGTTCGGTGTCGTAGTTGACGCCGTGCTGCGGCAGCCGCCGCCCGCGCGCGAGTGCCGCGTCCGCGGTGCCGGTCATCGCGTCCCAGGCGACGACGGCCGCCCCGGACACGGCGGCCGCGGCCGTCCCGGCGAGCACCGCCCTGCGGCTGATCCGCGCCGTGATCATCTGGGCCCCGGTCTTCTGTGGCCCGGTCTTGTCTGACATGTCTGCCCCTCGCTGGTCGAGCCGCCCGTCCCCGAGCCTTCCCGGGACGGGCCGCCAGGGCAGCGGCCACCGGACCATGCCGCGGCGACCAAAGTCGCGGGACGCGGGATCCGAAGGTCGATCAGGCGAGCAGGCCGTGCTCCTCGGCGAGGTCGAGGGCCGCCTGCGCGGCCGGCGCGAGCAGGTGCCGTTCGCCGCGCCCCACGTAGACGTACTCGTCCACCTCGCCCGCCGCGGCCATCGCGCCCCGGTAGGCGGCGGTGAAGCACGCCATGCGGACGTGGGCGAAGTCGGGCTGGTCGTGGGCCGGCGCCCGGATGACGCCCAGCTCCCGGAAGGACGTCCGGTCCAGTTCGAGGTCCAGCTCCTCGCGGACCTCACGGGACAGGGCCGACCAGTCGTCCTCTCCCGGCTCACGCTTCCCGCCGGGCAGGTACAGCAGGTCGCGGCCCCGGGAGCGGACGGCGAGCATCCGGCCGTCCGAGACCTGGATCCACGCGACGACGTCGAGATCTTCCACGCCGATCAGTCTTCCGCAATCCGGTCGGCGGCGGTGCGGAGGGTGAGGGACCGCACGTCCGCCAACCCGAAGGTCTCCCGCGCGGAACCCTGGTTCACCGCCAGGCCCAGCCAGCCGGACGAGTCGATCCACAGCAGCGGGGCCCCGACCGCGACGCCGCCGAAGGTCTCCTCGAACGTCACGCGCAGCGTGCCGGAGGCGGTCCCGGACCACGTGACCTCCAGCGGGGTGCCCGGGGCGAGCTCGCCGAACGCCGCCGCCAGGTCCGTGCGCTCGGCGCCGAGGACGAGGCTGCCGAAGCGGTCGGTGTACAGCACGGGGGCCGTCAACTCCCCGCCGCTCACCGAGGGCGGCGGGACGTCCAGCGGCTGCGGCTCCACCGGCGCGCCGAGGTCGGCCACGGCGACCCCGGAGGCGATGTGGGCGGCGGCGGGGGAGAAGACGTCGCGGCCGTGGAACGAGGTCGACACCTCGGGCAGCCGGTAGGCGGGGTTCTCCAGCGCATGCGCCCGGACGGCGCCGCCCAGCTTCGCCGCGGCCGGGACGAGCAGGCCGTTGTCGGGCCCGACCAGCACGTCCCCCCGCCCGGTCTCGATCGCGACGGGCAGCCGGGGGGTGCCGACCCCCGGGTCGACGATGCCGACGTGCACGCCGACCGGCAGGTACGGCAGCGCCTGGCGCAGCAGCATCGCGCCCTCGCGGACGCCGTACGGGGTGATCTCGTCGCTGAGCACGAGCACGTTCGCCGCCGGGGCGATCGAGTAGACGACCCCCGCGCAGATCGCGGTGTAGGCGGCACCGAAATCGGTCGCCAGACTGACGAACGGACGGCTCTCGACCATGCGGCGATGCTATCCGCGCTCCCCCTCGCGGCGGTGCCCGTATGCTCCGGGGAGTGCGTGCCGAAGCCCTCGACCCCGTCCTGCTGCGGACCTTCGTGGCCGTCGCCGACCTGGGCTCCTTCACCGCCGCCGCGGCCGCGGAAGGCTATACCCAGTCCGCCGTTTCGCGGCAGATCGCGACCCTGGAGGACGTCTGCGGGGTGGAGTTGTTCGCGCGGGGCGCCCGGGGCGTGCGGCCGACGCCCGCCGGGGAGTACCTGCTCCCGCACGCGCGCGGACTCCTCGAGCGGCTCGCCGACACCGCCCGCGCGCTCGACGGGCTGCGCCGGCTCGACACCGGGACCCTGCGGCTCGGCGCGTTCGCCACCGCCAACGCCGCGCTCGTCCCCCGCGCGCTCGCCCGGTTCCGGGCCCGGCACCCCGGCGTCCAGCCGCTGCTCCGCGAGGGCACCACCGACCGCCTGCTGCCGATGCTGGAGGCGGGCGACCTCGACATCGCGCTGGTCAGCACGCACAAGGTCCCCTCGATCGCCGCCGACGGCCTGGTGGCGCTGCTGGACGACGCGCTGCTCGTCGCACTGCCGAGCGGCCACCGGCTCGCCGGTCGCGAGCGCGTCCCGTTCGCCGAGCTGGCGGACGAGCCGTGGATCGTCGCCGACGACCCGGAGGCGATCGCGGCGCTGCGCACCCGGTGCGAGGCCGCCGGGTTCGTGCCGCGGACGCCGCTGCGGGTCGCGGAGTGGATCTCCAAGCTGGGGCTGGTCGCCGAGGGCTTCGGCGTCACGCTCGTCCCGGCGCTGGCGGCGTCCGCCCTGGCGCGGGACGGTGTCGTGCTGCGCGCCGTGGCGTCCGACCAGCCGCGCCGCGCCGTCTACGCCGCGGTCGGCCGCCACGCGCGCAGGTCCCCGGCCGTCACCGCGTTCCTTGCGGACCTGCGCGAAGTGGCCGAGGACCTGCGCCCCGGCGACGGGGCCGGGGAGCCGAGGCCCTAGGGCACCGCTGCGACGATCTCCACCTCCAGCAGGGCGTCGGGGTGGAACAGGCGGGACACCTCGACGGTCGTGCTGGTCGGCGGCGGGCCGGTGAAGTACCGCCTGCGGACGGCGCCGTACTCCCGCAGCCGGTCCATGTCGGTGATGAACGTCCGGATGTTGACCACGTCGCCGAAGCCCGCCCCGTGCGCGGCGAGGATCCGCTCCAGCAGCGAGAGGATCACCTCCGACTGGCGGGTCATGTCGCCGGGCTTGTCCACCTGGCCGTCCTCGCCCAGGGCGATCTGCCCCGACACGTACAGCATCGGGCCCTGGGTCACGTACGCGGTGTGGGAGTAGGCGGGGTTCGGCGGAGCCGGAACGGTTTCGGGGTTGCCGAGCGTGAGGCGCATCGCTGGGGTCCTTCTGATGTGGTCGGTGAGTGCGACGAGGTCGTGGCCGCCCAGCCCGGCGGCGAGCGCTGCGTCCGTCCGCGCCCTGACGGCGGAGAGGACGCCCGCGGGCGGGGAGCCGTCCAGGGCCAGGCCGATGTCCTTGGCCGCCAGCGCGAGCGTGAAGCGCGGCGGCTCGCCGCCGGTGTGCTCCTTGAGGCGGCGGGCCTGGGGGCTGATGCGCGCCAGCGCGTCGAGGGCGAGACCGGAGTCGACGCCGAGCCGGTCGGCCACGGCCAGCGCCTCGCCGAGGACGGCGAAGCTCCCGACGAGGGCTCCGTTCACCACCAGCTTGAGCGCCGCGCCCGAGCCGGGCGGGCCGACGTGCCGGACCTCCCCGAGGGCCGCCAGCGCGCCGGCGCAGCGGGCGAGATCGTCCTGCGCGGCGCCGGCGAGGATCACCAGCTCGCCCGCCTCCGCGTGCGGGACGCTCCCGGAGACGGGCGCGTCGACGTACCCGATCCCGTCGGGCAGCCGGCTCCGGACGCGGTGGACGGCGTCCGGCCCGATCGTCGACATGTCGGCGATCACGGCGCCGGGCGGCAGGGCGGGGACGGCGCCGTCCGGGCCGAACAGCACGTCCTCGACGGCGGCCGCGTCGGTGAGCATCGTGACGACCAGCTCGCGGTCCCGGACCGCCTCGGCGGGCGTGCCGCGGACGGCGGCGCCGGACCCGGCGAGCGGCGCGGCCCGGGCGGGCGTGCGGTTCCAGACGGTCAGGTCGTGCCCGGCGGCGGCGAGCCGGCGGGCCATCGGGACGCCCATGCGTCCCAGTCCGAGAAAGGCGATTCGTGTCATGGCGCGATCGACGCTAGGCGCCGAACGGTCATGTCACCAGCGAAGACTTCGCACCTCAGCCATGCGGGGAACGCATGCCTCAGAACGCGAAGGCGGCGGCGACCGCCGCCAGCAGCACCGCCAGACCCGTCGTCATCAGGATCGAGGCGGGGTCGGCGGCGCCCGTCCGGGACGGGAGGCGCCGGTGGTGGAAGCTCATCCGGGTGCGGCGGAACATCAGCGCGGCCCCGCCGCACACGACCGCCGCCGCGAGGACCGTGCCCGTCGCCGACGGGGCGAGCCGCACGCACAGCAGCCCCGCGCCGATCAGCGACAGCGTGGTGCGCGACCACGCCAGCGCCGTCCGCTCCGGCTGCGCGCCCGGGTCCTGGAGCCTCACCGGGTCACCAGGACGACGACCAGCAGGACGACCGCGCAGACCGCCAGCCCGTAGGAGATGACCGGGGCCAGCGCGGGCGGCGGCAGCGTCTCGGCGCGGCGCAGGGCGCGCTCGATGCGCAGCCACCGGCGGAACGCGAGCACCGCGACCAGGGCGCCGCTCCCGGCGAAGGCGACCGCGAGGCCCTGCCGGAGCGGCGAGTCGATCAGCTCGCGGGCCAGCGCGAGGGCGATCCCGCCCGCGACCAGCGCCAGTGCCGTGCGGATCCAGGCCAGGAACGTGCGCTCGTTGGCCATGGTGAAGCGCGGGTCGGGGTCACTGCCCTCGGCGAGAAGGCGGTCGGTCCACCTGCCGGAGGACTTCGGAGATCGTGTCGCGGTCATCGCCTTTCATATTAGGCGAGGACGTGAATTTCCTAATTTCGGGGCTTCAGTCGGGGCATGAATGGTAATTCCGACTGACTATCCCGGAAATGCCTGGTGGGAGGGGCGGTCACGGTCGCGGCGGCGTGCCGAACCGGCGTGCCGAGGCGTCCTCCTGGGCCAGCCTGTGCAGGGCCGTGAGGACCTGCTCGTAGAGGATGGTGGAGACGAGCAGGGAATGGACGGTCCGGGCCCGCGGGGCGCCCTCGCCGACCCGCCCGATCTCGTGCTCGGCGACCTCGGCGGCCGCCTTCACGTAGGGGCGCAGGTCCTTGAGGGTGATCGGGAAGCCGAGCCGGCGCAGCGCCACGAACGCGTGCGCCAGCAGGTCGCGGGCGGGGGCGCGGTCGCCGACGTGCCAGTCGAGTTCGCGGACGAGGGCGTCGACGTCCTCGCGGGCGGCCCGCCAGTGCGGGTCGTGCGGGGCGGCGACGTGCGGGCCGACCGCGTGCTGCGTGGTGGCGAACAGCTCGTGCATGCCGACGCGGTCGTCGTCGACGGCGCCGATGATCTCCTGGATCGCCGAGATCGGCAGGTCGCCCACCTCGCGCAGCGCGCTGATCAGCCGGAGCCGCTCCAGGTGCCGCACGTCGTACTCCGACCGCGTCGCGCTCACCATCGAGCCCTTCGGCAGCAGGCCCTCCCGGATGTAGAACTTGATCGTCTGGACCGTGAGGCCGCTCCGGTCGCTGAGCTCGGAGATCTGCACGTTGCACCCCCTTGACCGGAGGCCAACGCTAGCGAGGTCGGACGGGCGGAGACGGGCACACGCCGATGTCCGTCCGGCTTGTGGTGATTCGCGACACGGCCGGATCAGGACGGGCGATCAGGACGGGCGATCAGGACGCCGTGCGGCGCATGCCCTCGGAGATCTTCTCGGCGGCGGCGGCGACCGGCGCGGCGTGCAGCCGTCCGGGGGAGCGGGTGAGCCGCTCCAGGGGACCGGACACCGAGACGGCGGCGATCACCCGTCCGCCGGCGCCGCGGATCGGGGCCGAGACCGACCCGACGCCCTGCTCGCGCTCGCCGACGCTCTGCGCCCAGCCCCTGCGCCGCACGGACGCCAGCGTCGTGGCCTCGAACTTGGCGCCGCGCAGCCCGCGGTGCAGCCGGTCGGGCTCCTCCCAGGCGAGCAGGATCTGCGCGGCCGACCCCGCCGTCATCGGCAGCGCCGCGCCGACCGGGATGGTGTCGCGCAGGCCGCTGGTGCGCTCGGCGGCGGCCACGCAGACCCGGACGTCCCCCTGGCGGCGGAACAGCGACGCGCTCTCGCCGGTGTGGTCGCGGAGTTGCGCCAGGATGGGCTGTGCGATCGCGAGCAGGCGGTCTTCCCCTGCCGCGACCGCGAGCTCGGCCAGCCGCGGACCGAGGATGAAGCGCCCCTGCGTGTCGCGGTGGACGAGGCGGTGGTGCTCCAGCGCGACGGCCAGCCGGTGGGCGGTGGGGCGGGCCAGCCCCGTCGTCTGGACGAGCTGGGCGAGCGAGGCCGGGCCGGCCTCCAGCGCGTTCAGTACGAGCACCGCTTTGTCAAGTACGCCGACTCCGCTAGAGTTGTCCATGTCTTGATATTGCCGTCTCGTAATTTGAGATGCAAGTCGAGGTGACCGGGACCACGGCGCGCCGACGCGCCGACGACCAGCACAGGTGAGGTGGAGTGATGGGCCGAACACTGGCCGAGAAGGTGTACGACGCGCACGTCGTACGGCGCGCCGAGGGCGAACCCGACCTCCTCTACATCGACCTGCACCTCGTCCACGAGGTCACGAGCCCGCAGGCGTTCGACGGGCTGCGGATGGCGGGCCGCCAGGTCCGCCGCCCCGACCTGACGATCGCCACCGAGGACCACAACGTCCCGACCACCGACCTGCTCAAGCCGATCGCCGACCCGGTGTCGCGCACCCAGGTCGAGACGCTGCGCAAGAACTGCTCCGACTTCGGCATCCGGCTGCACCCGATGGGCGACGACGGCCAGGGCATCGTGCACGTCATCGGCCCGCAGCTCGGCCTGACCCAGCCCGGCATGACCGTCGTGTGCGGCGACTCGCACACCTCCACGCACGGCGCGTTCGGCGCCCTCGCGTTCGGGATCGGCACCAGCGAGGTCGAGCACGTCCTCGCCACGCAGACGCTGCCGCAGATCCGCCCGAAGACGATGGCCGTCACGGTCGAGGGCGCGCTGCCCGAGGGCGTGACCGCCAAGGACCTGATTCTCGCGATCATCGCCCGGATCGGCACCGGCGGCGGCCAGGGCCACATCGTCGAGTACCGCGGCGAGGCCGTCCGGTCGCTGTCGATGGAGGGCCGCATGACGGTCTGCAACATGTCCATCGAGGCCGGCGCCCGCGCCGGGATGATCGCCCCCGACGAGACCACCTTCGCCTACCTCAAGGGCCGCCCGCACGCCCCGCAGGGCGAGGACTGGGACCGGGCCGTCGAGTACTGGACGTCCCTGCGCACCGACGACGACGCGGTCTTCGACCGGGAGGTCGTGATCGACGCGGCCGGGTTGACGCCGTTCGTGACCTGGGGGACGAACCCGGGCCAGGGCCTGCCGCTCGGCGAGTCGGTGCCCGACCCCGCGTCCTTCGACGACCCGGTCCAGCGCCAGTCGGCCGAGCGCGCGCTGGAGTACATGGGCCTGACCGCCGGGACGCCGCTGCGCGACATCGCGGTCGACACCGTCTTCGTCGGCTCCTGCACCAACGGCCGCATCGAGGACCTGCGCGCCGTCGCGGCCGTGCTGGAGGGCCGCAAGGTCGCCGACGGCGTCCGGATGCTGGTCGTCCCCGGCTCCATGGAGGTCAAGAAGCAGGCGGAGAAGGAGGGCCTGGACGCGGTCATCTCCGCCTCCGGCGCCGAGTGGCGCGAGGCCGGCTGCTCGATGTGCCTGGCGATGAACCCCGACAAGCTCACGCCCGGCGAGCGCAGCGCCTCCACGTCCAACCGCAACTTCGAGGGCCGGCAGGGGCCGGGCGGGCGCACGCACCTGGTGTCGCCCGCCGTCGCCGCCGCGACCGCCGTCACCGGCCATCTGGCCGCGCCCAGTGACCTCGGCGAAGCCGCCGGGGGGCCTGGGGGGTCGTCCCCCCAGAATGACACTGACCTGTAGAAGGAGCCACGATGGAAGCGTTCACCACCTACACCGGGCGCGCGGTGCCGCTGCGCCGCAGCAACGTCGACACCGACCAGATCATCCCCGCCGTGTGGCTCAAGCAGGTCAGCCGCACCGGCTTCGACAAGGGCCTGTTCTCGGCGTGGCGCGAGGACCCGGAGTTCGTCCTCAACCAGCCGCAGTACGAGGGCGCGGGCATCCTGGTGGCCGGGCCCGACTTCGGCACCGGCTCGTCCCGCGAGCACGCCGTCTGGGCGCTGCAGCAGTACGGCTTCCGCGTCGTGATCGCGCCGCGCTTCGGCGACATCTTCCGCAACAACTCCACGAAGATGGGGCTGCTGCCGGTCGTCCTCACCGGCGAGCAGGTCGAGACGCTGCAGGACGCGGTCGAGAAGGACCCCGCCCTGGAGATCACCGTCGACCTGCGCGAGCGCGAGGTCCGCTGGGGCGCGGACACCGCGTCCTTCGAGATCGACGACTACACCCGCTGGCGCCTCATGGAGGGCTTGGACGACATCGGCCTCACGCTGCGCCACGCCGACGCCATCGGCGACTTCGAGAACGCCCGCAACCCGCTGCTCCCCACCACGCTGTAGCGCGGAGCGGATCCGCGACACGCCGTCCGCGGCGCCGGCCGTCCGGCGCCGCGACGCGCCGAACCTGCCCCGAACGCGCCGAACGCACCCCGGACGCGCCGGCCGGCGGGGGCACGAGGGAGAATTCTCCCAGTGTCCGAAGACCGCCGACCGTTTGGGGATACCAGATGAGCACGGCCCCGTGGACCGGGCCACAGTGGGACGATCCGGCGTTGACGCAGCTAGCACGCCAGTTGCGTGACGCTCATCGGGCCGTGGCCCCGCTCCCGCCGCAGGACCGGCAGCGGCTCATCCGGCACCTGCTGGCGATCACCGATCTGGCGAAACGGGACGCCGAACTGGCCGCTCGCAGGCTGGACGCGTTCCTCGCCGATTTCCAAGACGGCCCCGACGTCGGTTAGCGTGCGCAGTGGCCGGATCCGGTCCGGTCACCGGGCGAGACGGGGGCGAGACCGACAAAAACGCCAGCGACACGCCATCGTTTGCGTGCAGGTGATTGTGTCCATGGTGGAGGTCCCTTAGTTTCGTTCGGGCAAGGGGGGAACTAGAGGAGTAACCCATGAACAAGCGTGAGCTGGTCGACGCCATCTCTGACCGGCTGGGCAGCAAGAAGGCCGCAGCCGAGGCCGTCGACGCCATCCTGGAGGCGATCCAGACCGCCGTCGCCAAGGGCGACAAGGTCGCGATCACCGGGTTCGGTTCGTTCGAGAAGGCCGACCGGCCTGCCCGCACGGCCCGCAACCCCGCAACGGGCAAGACCATCGAGGTTCCCGCGACGTCCGTGCCGAAGTTCAAGGCGGGCGCCGACTTCAAGAACCTGGTGGCCGGCAAGAAGTAAGTGCTTCACCGTCTCAGCGCCCGGGTCCGCACGGCCCCGGGCGCTGATGCGTTTCCGGACCCCGCCGACCGGCGCGAGGGGCGGACGCTCAGGCGGGCGGGGCGGGCAGCGGGAAGGTCGACAGCGTCACCACCGAGATCCGGTCGCCGGCCAGCGCGAGGTTCACCCGCTGGCCGAAGCGCAGCAGCCGCAGGCCGCCCGCCGCGAACGCCTCGGCGTCGAAGGGCAGCTCCGTCCCGTCGTCGAGGAGCACGCTCCCCGAGCGGGTCTCCGCGTCGAACGCCTTCACCGTCGCCTGCATGCCCCAGACTCTAGGCCAACGAGGGCAGCCGGGACGCGACGGCCGTGGTGCGCGGACCGGCGCCGAGGGCGAGCGCCGCGCGGAGGTCGTCCGGGGTGTCGACGTCGCGGCGTACGCTGTCGGTACCCGGGAGGAGGATCTCCCGGGCGCCGCGGGCGCGGTGGGCGGCCCGCGAGTCGCCGCCGAACGCGGGGGAGAACGGGACGCCCGGGCGGGCCGTGTAGAGCGTCGTGCCGACTCCGGCGGCGTCCGGTACGAACGCCTCGGGCGCGGCGCCGGCGGCGTCCAGGACGCGAGCGAGTTCAAGGGGTCGCAAAGCGGGCAAGTCGGCTGAAATCGCTCCGACGCCCGCGTCGGCGGCCAGCTCGCGGCCCCGGTCGGCCCCATAGACCAGGGCCGGGTTCAGACCGGCGTCCGGCACGTCCGGAACGATCCGGGCGCCGAGGGCGGCGAGCTCCGCCGCCGGAAGGGGATCGTCGGTGACTACGATCACGTCGCGGACCCGGTCGCAGCGCAGCGCGGCGGCGACCGTGTCGGCCGCGACGGCGAGCGCGAGGGCCTCCCGGTGCGGCCCGGCCGCGGCCGACATCCGGGTCTTGGCCTTGGCGAGGACCTTCACGGGGACGACGAGCGACCACCGGAGCAGCGGCGTTCCGGGCGCTTCCGCGGAGGGTGCAGGTGTAGACATGGCAACTCGACACTATGCGCCCGCAACCGCGACACTTGAGGACACCCCAGGTTCACCTGGGGGACGGATCGAGGGAGGGGCGAGATGAGCGCAGCGAAGCAGGGGGTCGCCCCCTCGCAGGAGGGACGCCCGGGCCACCGCTACTCCCCGGGGTGGCGCATGCTCACGATCGTCATCCTGCGACCGCTGCTGTTCGGGCTGCTCAAGCGCGACTGGCGCGGCCGGGGCAACGTCCCGCGCAAGGGCGGCGTCATCATCGCCGCCAACCACATCTCCGAGTCCGACCCCCTCGCGCTCGCCCACTTCGTCTACGAGTCGGGCCGCTACCCCGTCTACCTGGCCAAGTCCACGCTGTTCGACGTGAGGTTCATCGGGGCGGTGCTGCGCGGCACCGGCCAGATCCCGGTCTACCGCGACAGCGCCGACGCCGCCCTCGCCCTCAGGGACGCCGCGCAGGCCCTGCGGGACGGCGAGTGTCTGATGTTCTACCCGGAGGGCAGCTGCACCCGCGACCCCGAGCTGTGGCCGATGACGGGGCAGACCGGCGCCGCGCGGATGGCGCTGACGACCGGCGCCAAGGTCGTCCCGGTCGCGAGCTGGGGCGCGCACGAGCTGATGCCCTACAAGAAGGGCGAGCAGACGGGCCTCCGGGGCAGCCTGAAGAAGGGCTTCCACCCGCTGCCCCGCAAGAGGATGCAGGTGATCGCCGGGCCGCCCGTGGACCTGTCGAAGTACGACGGGCTCCCGCTCGACCGCGACACCCTGCGCGCCGCCACCGACGACATCATGGCCGCGATCACCGCCCTGCTCGGCGAGCTGCGCGGTGAGGAGCCGCCCGCCGTGCCGTACGACCACCACAAGGTGCTGGAGGAGCGCCGCCACGCCGCCGAAGCCGCCGAGGCGGGCAGAGCCGCCGGGGCCGCGGAGGCGGGCAGA
The DNA here is from genome assembly GCF_040649235.1 of Spirillospora sp. NPDC049024. Lineage (NCBI taxonomy): Bacteria > Bacillati > Actinomycetota > Actinomycetes > Streptosporangiales > Thermomonosporaceae > Spirillospora > Spirillospora sp. NPDC049024. The sequence continues at coordinate 487,065 of NZ_JBEZFD010000001.1, read as the reverse complement.
GCCGCTGGGGCCGCGGAGGCGGGCAGAGCCGCCGGGGCCGCGGGCGCGGCCAAGGGCGCGGTTCCCGAGCAGGCGAGACCCGCCGGGCCGGAGGCCGCCGGGCAGCGCGCCGCAGAGCCGAAGGCGGCCGACTCGTGACCTTCCGTACCGCGGTGATGGGCTCCGGATCCTGGGGCACGACGTTCGCGATGATGCTGCACGACGCCGGCGGCGAGGTCACCCTGTGGGGGCGCCGCCCGGAGGTCGTCGAGGGCATCAACGAACGCCACGAGAACACCGACTACCTGCCGGGCATCCCGCTCCCCGAGGCGATCCGCGCGACCCTGGATCCGGCGGAGGCCCTCCGCGGCGCCGACTTCGTGGCGCTCGCCGTCCCGGCGCAGACGCTCCGGCAGAACCTCGGCGGCTGGGTGCCGCTGCTTCCGCGCGAGGCGGTCCTGGTCAGCCTGATGAAGGGCGTCGAGCTCGGCACCACCCGCCGCATGTCGGAGGTGATCCGCGAGGTCGCCGACGTCCCCGAGGAGCGGGTCGCGGTGTTCAGCGGCCCGAACGTGGCGCGCGAGATCGCCACCGGCGAGCCCAGCGCCGCCGTCGCCGCGTGCGTGGACGAGGACGCCGCGCGGGGCCTCCAGGCCGCCACCATGACGTCCTACTTCCGCGTCTACACCTCCACGGACGTGATCGGCGTCGAGCTGGGCGGCGCGGTGAAGAACGTCGTCGCCCTGTGCGTCGGGATGTCGGTGGGGCTCGGGTTCGGCTCCAACACCCAGGCCCTGCTGATGACCCGCGGGCTGGCCGAGATCGCCCGGCTGGGCGCCGCCCTCGGCGCCGACGAGCACACCTTCGCGGGCCTCGCCGGGATGGGCGACCTCGTCGCCTCCTGCGTCTCGCCCCTCGCGCGGAACCGGACGTTCGGCGAGAACCTCGGCCGCGGCATGACCCTGGACGAGGTCATCGCCGTCACCAAGCAGACCGCGGAGGGCGTGAAGTCGGCCGAGGCGGTGCTGGAGCTGGCGCGCAAGCACAACGTGGAGATGCCGATCACCGAGGCGGTCACCGCCGTCCTGCACCGCGGCATGCCGATCAAGGAGGCGGCGATCTCGCTGATATCGCGGTCTCCGAAGCCCGAGCGGTACGGGGTGTGACGGCGTGACCGCGCCCCGCACCCGGTTCGCTCGTGGCCGACCCGTGCTGATCACCGGTAGGGTCGGGCGTCATGTCCCAGGTTTCTAGGATCCGCGTGGCCGTGGTGTTCGGCGGGCGCAGCTCCGAGCACGCGATCTCCTGCGTCACCGCGGGCGCCGTCATGGCCGCCATCGACCGGGACCGGTACGACGTGGTGCCGATCGGCATCGCCCGCGACGGGCGCTGGGTGCTCCCGCCCGGGGACCTGAGCCTCGCGATCGAGGGCGGCCGGCTGCCCGAGGTGACCGGGGAGGGCGGCGTCCTCGCGCTGCCGTTCGACCCCGACAGCCGCGGCCTGATGGTGATCGAGCCGGGCGCGGTGCCCGCGACTCTCGGCGACGTCGACGTGGTGCTGCCGCTCCTGCACGGCCCCTACGGCGAGGACGGCACGATCCAGGGCCTGCTCGACCTCGCCGGCATCCGCTACGTCGGCGCCGGCGTGCTGGCCAGCGCGGTCGGCATGGACAAGGGGTTCATGAAGCTCGTCTGGCAGGCGCGCGGCCTGCCCGTCGGCCCGTACGTGCTGGTCGGCGACCGGGAGTGGCGGCGCGAGCGCAAGCGCAAGCTCGACGAGATCATCAGGGAGCTCGGCCTCGCCGAGGGGACGCCGGTGTTCGTCAAGCCGGCCCGCGCCGGGTCGAGCATGGGCATCACCCGCGTCACCGACGAGTCCGACCTGGAGGCCGCGGTCGAGGCGGCCCGCGAGCACGACCCGAAGGTCATCGTGGAGGCCGCCGTCGAGGGCCGCGAGATCGAGTGCGGCGTGCTGCAGGGCGTGGACGACGGCCCCGCCGAGGCCAGCCTGCCCGCCGAGGTGCTGATGGCGGGCGACCACGACTTCTACGACTTCGAGACCAAGTACCTCGACGGCTCCACCACCATGGCGATCCCGCCGGACCTGCCGCCCGCGGCGATCGAGGAGGTCCGCCGCATCGCCGTGCAGGCGTTCGACGCGCTCGACTGCGAGGGCCTCGCCCGGGTCGACTTCTTCCACACCCCGGACGGCCGCTGGATCCTCAACGAGATCAACACGATGCCGGGCTTCACCCCCGCGTCGGCGTTCCCGCAGATGTGGGCGGCGACGGGGCTGGACTACCCCGCCCTGGTCGACCGGCTCATCCAGACGGCGCTCCAGCGCTCGACGGGCCTGCGCTGACCGCTCTGCGGTGCGGTCGGCGGCGCCGTGTCGTCCGGCTTGGCGGTCGGGGCGGCTTGAGCGCGGTGCGTCAGTCGTAGGGGAGCCAGTCGCCGCCCTTGAGGGTGGACGCGTCGACGGCGTGCGCGCCGTCGGCTGAGAACGTCCAGAGGGTGCCTCCGATGACGAGCGATCGGCTGACGCCGCCTTGGAGTTCGCCGGGGTGCCGGACGGATCCGGCCTCGGTGATGTCGGTACCGGTCACCTTCAGGGCGAGGGCCCGGGGCGCGCCGCCGTCCCGCAGCGCCACCGGGATGACCGTGAGACCGGTCTTCGGCCAGTACAGGAACGCGTGCGGGTCGAACTCCGTCTGCGAGTTCGACCCGGGGAGCCTGTAGGCGCCGATCCGGCGGGGCTTGCCGGAGACGTCGAAGAGGGAGACCTGGAGGCCGCTCGTCCGGCCGGAGGGGTCGGCGTCCTGCCCCACGCCGAGCAGCTTCCCGTCCGCCGTGGGATGCAGGTACGCCGAGTAGCCGTTGATCTTGAGTTCGCCGGTGGCGCGGGGGTGCCGGGCGTCCTTGAGGTCGACGACGTACAGGGGGTCGGTCTGCCGAAACGTTACGACGTAGGCGGTGTCGCCCATGAACCGGACGGAGTGGATGCGCTCGCCCTTGCCGAGGCCGTCGAGGCGCCCGACCTGGTCGAGGCGGGAGCCGTGCTGGGCCAGGACGTACACCGAACTCTGCGACGTCCTGCCGCCGGGTTCGAAGGTGCCGGATGTCGTGGCGAGGCGGAGGTCGCCTTCATGCTCCGACATCGAGTACTGGTTGAGCAGGGAGCCCTTCACCGACCCGGAGGCCGCGTACCGGGGGCGTCCGGCACCGCCGACGTCGAACTTGTGGACGTCCGTGCGCGGTTCGACCGCCTTCTTGCGCGGCGGCGCGTAAGGCGCCGAAGGCGAGCCGGTGACGTAGAGGCTCCTCCCGTTGCCGTAGACGGTCGAGCCGTCGGCGGCCACCGCGACCGGCAGCGGGTCGGCGAGGCCCTTCGCCAGATCGAACGTCAGCACGGTCAGCATCGAGGAACCCGCGTGCGAGGCCGGGCGGCTGACCTGGTCGCACGGGGTCCGGTACGTCCGGCCGCCCTCGATCTCGAAGGACGGCAGCCAGGCGTCGAGCGGGGCCTTCAGCACCGCCTCCCGGTTCGCCTCGGTGGACTTCTTCAGGCCGTTGCCGCCCGGGAAGTAGATGCGCGGCTCCGACCTCACCACCACCCGGACCGTGGAACCGGTCTGCCGGGCGTCCAGGTAGTCGGCGCCGGACGTCATCGTCCCGACGACCTTCGGCTTTCCGGACAGATCGACCAGCGTCAGGCGCATCGTCTGCGCCGGCAGGGGCCCCGGCCGCGACGGTTTCGCGGCGCCCGGCTCCGGCCCTTTGAAGGCGACGGCCCTCGTCTGCCGCGTCAGCACGAGCACACGGTCACCGCTCAGCAGCAGCTCCCCGGTGTCGTACCGGGTGCCCTCCGGGATCTTCAGCGTGTGCGTCACCTTGCGCGACACCGGGTCGATGACCCTGAGCCTTCCCTGCGCGAACGCGACGATCCTGCGGCCGTCGGTCTTCACCTGGTCGGGCTCGTCCGCGCCCGGCTCGTGCGAGTTCGTGGCGGAGTGCTCGGGAGCGGGCGCGGAGGACCTCGACTCCCCGGGCGCCCCGCCGGCCATCGGAGCCTTGCCCAGCGCCGCGATGCCGTCGCGGGGCACGCCGTCCAGCCCGTACGGGCCGACCTTGTCCAAGGTGGCGCGGCGCAACTCCTCGTGGAGCACGTCACAGCTGTCATAGGCGACGAGCCGCACCGGCGGCCGCTCGGTGTTCCGGTCGGATACCTCTCCTGACGGGGTACACCCCGCGACCCCGGAGAACAGGAGCGTCGTCGCGACCGGGAAGAAGATGCGCCCACGCATGGACGTTGGACGCTCGCGTCCGCCGCCCGGTTCCCATGCGCCGCGGGATTTCCGGTGATGGCCGTCTTACGCGAGCGTCAGCACACCGAAACCGTCCGGAAACAGCGGCCCGCCACGATCGGACCACCGCCTGATCCCTGCTGGAAGGAGCGCTGCCCGATGCCCTCACCAGCCGTGTTCGACCTCGACGACCCCGGGATGCGGGATGTTCTCGGACACTCCCACTGGCACCCCGACATCGCGGGCGTCGCGGAGGTCATCACGGGCGGCTCCGTCCGGATGGAGTGCCCCGGCCGCGAGCCCGGCGGCGGTGCTCTGCTCTGCGGTCCGCTCGTCGTCGTCGGCGCGGAACCCGGAGACGTGATCGTGGTGGACGTGCTCGCCGTCGGACGCCCCGGAGGCGGCCGCGACGCCGGCGGCCACCCCGGGGTCATCGGCTGCGCGCCGTCCGACCCGGTGGCCGTGCCCGGCGACGCGCGCGGCCGCGACGTCGGCGGATGCCTCATCGCCCCGCTCGCCGCCGGGTCGCGCCTCCTGCTGCCGGTGCACGTGCGCGGCGCGAAGCTGTCCGTGGGCGACCTGCACTTCCCGCGGCGCGGCGCCCCCGACTGCGCCGAGGCCGGCAGGGCAGGCTGGATCGACCTGCGCGTCAGCCTCACCCGCCAGGGCGTCGAACGGTTCCGCGTGGCCGGGCCGATGCTGATGCCCGCCCCGTCCCCGCGGCTCTGCTAACCGTCCCGCCGAGCGCGCTTCTCGTGCCTGGCGATCAGTGTGTCGATCTGGACGCACAGCTTCGAGCCGAGCGGCCAGCCGACGTAGTGGGTCAGGAAGACGCCGATCTCGCGCAGTTCGTCCGGCGACAGCTCCCCGTTGCCGAGCGCCGCCGGGATCTGGATGTCGAGGACGTCGTTCAGCCCCTGACCGGCGAGCGCCCCGATGAGGAGCAGCCGCCGGTCGCGCATGCTCAACCCGGGACGCGTCCAGATCTCCCCGAAGAGATGCTCGACGGTGATACCGAAGAAGTCACCGGGCCCGTCCGAGACCTCCCAGCCATAGACCTGCCGCATCATCTCCAACCCGCGCGCACGCCTACTCTCCGCCGGGGAGGCACCCTCCACACCCCCCGGTTCGCTTCGCTCATTCGTGTCGTCTGTGGGGGGACGACCCCCCACACCCCCCGACTCGCTTCGCTCACTCATTGGTTTCTCCCGCCAGCCCCAGCCCCGCGCCGAAGCGTTCGAGTGCGATCCGGGCGAGCGGGGTGTCGACGCCCAGCTCGTCCGCCAGCTCCAGCGCGAGGGAGAGGTCCTTCTCGCCGAGGTCCCGCGTGTGACGCAGGATGTCGTACAGGTCGTCGTCCGGCTCCAGCGGCGCGGTCGTCGGCCGCAGCATGATCGAGCCGGCGCCGCCGGTGATCGCGTCGGTGTGCCGGACGACCCGCCCGAGCTTGCGCAGCGACACCCCGGCCGCCTCCGCGAGCCGCTGCGCCTCGGCGGCGGCGGTGAACGAGATGAAGTGCAGCATGTTGCGGGCCAGCTTCGTGCGGGTGCCCGCGCCGACCGGCCCCATGTGCAGGACGAGGTCCGCCCAGGCGCCGAACGGCTCACGGCAGCGGTCGAACGCCTCCTGCGTCCCGCCGACCATCACCGCGAGGCTGCCCGCGCTCGCCCCCATGAACCCGCCGCTCACCGGCGCGTCCACCACCTCGATCCCGTACCGCCCCGCCCGCGAGGCCAGGTCCTCGGCGGTCCGTGCGCGGATCGTCGAGTGGATCGCGAGGACCGTGCCCGGACGGGCGCTCGCCAGCACCTCCTCGCCGACCTCCATCACCTGGGCGTCGTCCCGGACCATGACCGACACCAGGTCGCAGCGCGCGGCGACCTCCGCGACGCTCCTGGCCGCCCGCGCGCCCGCCTTCACCAACGGCGCCACCGCCTCGGCCCGCGCGTCGTACACGACCAGGCGGTCGCCGGCCAGGTGGGCCGCCATCGGCGCACCCATCTGGCCGAGCCCGACGAAGCCGACCGCCATGCGCTCGCCCTCCGGGGGGACCTGCGCCTCCCCGTCCGCATCGTTCATGCGCGGAACACCTCGCCGCCGTCCACGTTGATGATCTGGCCGGTGATCCACGCGGCGTCGTCCGACAACAGGAACAGGCAGGCGCCCACGAGGTCCTCGGGCGACCCCATCCGCTTGAGCGCCATCTTGTCCCGGACGATCTTCTGCGACATGTTGCCCGGGACGACCGTCCGGTTCGCCTCGGTGTCGATCGGGCCGGGCGCGATCGCGTTCACGCGGATGTTCATGCCGCCCAGCTCGTGCGCGAGCTGCTGCGTGAGCCCGTTGACGCCGACCTTCGCCAGCCCGTAGAAGCCCGAGTACTGCCACGCCGCCGTGGACGACTGGTTGACGATGGAGCCGCCGCCCCGCGCCTGCATGTGGGGGTAGCAGGCGCGCGCGCACAGCAGCGCGCCGTCCATGTTCACCGACATGAACTTCTTGTAGTAGTCCCAGTCGACGGTGAAGAGGAAGTCCAGCTTCATCGTCCCGAAGATGGCGGCGTTGTTGACGAGATGGTCGATCCCGCCGAACCGCTCCACGGCCTTCTCCGCCATGGCCTCGACGGACGCGGGGTCGGACACGTCCGTCCGCACGAACAGGCCCTTGATCTCGTCCGCGACGTCCCGCCCGCGCTCATTGACGTCCGCGACCACCACTTGGGCGCCTTCAGAGGCCAGCGCCCGCGCGTACGCCTCGCCGATCCCCTGCGCGGCCCCGGTGACGACCGCGACCTTCCCCTCGAACCTCATACGCCCTCCGCGATCGCCTTGGTCTCCAGGTACTCCTCGAACCCGGCCACGCCCATCTCCCGGCCGATGCCCGACTGCTTGTAGCCGCCGAACGGGACGTCCGCGCCGTACCAGACGCCGCCGTTCACGCTGACCGTCCCGGTGCGCAGCCTCTTCGCGACCGCGCGCGCCCGCTCGACGTCGCCGCCGTGCACCGCGCCCGACAGCCCGTACGGCGAGTCGTTCGCGATCCGCACCGCGTCGTCGTCGCCGTCATGCGGCAGGATCACCAGCACCGGCCCGAAGATCTCCTCCCGCGCCGCGCGGGAGTCGTTGGTCAGCCCCGTGATCAGCGTCGGCTCGATCCAGAAGCCCTTGTCCCGGCCCTCCGGACGGCCGCCGCCGCACGCGAACGCGCCGCCGTCCTTGACGGCCAGCTCCAGGTAGCCCTCGATCCGCTCGCGCTGCCGCGCCGAGATGACCGGGCCGCAGATCGTCCGGTCGTCCTGCGGGTCCCCGGCGCCGAGCTTCGCCAGCGACCCGGCGGTGATCTCGACGGCCTCGTCGTGGCGCTCGCGAGGGACGAGGATCCGCGTCGTGATCGCGCATCCCTGCCCGGCATGGGCGACCCCGGCGAACGCCGCGTACGAGCACGCCGCCCGCAGGTCGGCGTCGTCCAGCACGATGAACGCCGACTTGCCGCCGAGCTCCAGGAACACCCGCTTGAGCGTCCCGGCCGCGCTCGCCATCACGTTCCGCCCCGTCGCGGTGGACCCGGTGAAGGAGACCAGGTCGACGCGCGGGTCCTGGGCGAGCTGGGCGCCCAGCGCGTGATCCGACGAGGTCACCACGTTGACCACGCCCGGCGGGATGTCGGTGTCGTTCGCGATGACCTCGCCGACCACTGCCGCGCACCAGGGCGTGTCGGGCGCCGGCTTCAGGACCACCGTGTTCCCCGCCGCCAGCGCCGGACCCAGTTTGGCGAGGTTGATCTGGTGCGGGAAGTTCCACGGGGTGATCGCGCCGACGACGCCCGCCGCCTCCCGGACGACCCGCCGGTGGCTGGGCATCCCCATCGGCTCCGCCCGCCCGAGGTCCCGCTCCCAGGCGTAGCCCTCGACCAGGTCGGCGAACCACCCGAGGTCGTCGACGGGCGCGTCCAACTGGGCCCCGTACGTCAGGAACCGAGGCGCGCCCACCTCCTTGATCGTGAGTTCGCGCAGCTCGTCGGCGCGCCGCCGCAACCCCTCCCGGAGCTGCCGCAGACACCGCGCGCGGAAGGCGTGGTCGGTCGCCCAGCCGGTCTCGTCGAACGCGCGGCGGGCCGCCGCGATCGCCCGGTCCATGTCGTCGGCGGAGGCGTCGGCGGCGGTGCCGAGCACCTCCTCGGTCGCGGGATTGATCGTCTCGAAGGCGCCGCCCGCCCCGGGGACGAGCCGCCCGTCCAGCAGAAGCAAGCGATCGGTTGTTCTGGACACCTGTCCAGACTAGCGTTCAGCCCCTGACGGGACGCAAGACGCCCCAGCAAATTCGCTTGGTAAGCCCCAGTATGGAATGTGACCAGGACCACAATCGTCGAACAGTTCAGCGAATACTCAGTGTGATCTTTCGATTGCTCATAGTGTCGAACGCATGCCGACACAGGAGCACGACATCTCGGCAGAGCTGTTCCGCTGGTCCCCCATGCTCGCCGCGGAACTGCTCACCGAGATGGGCGTCCCCCTCGCCGAAGTCCGGCAGGCCAGGGACGTCTCAGAGTCCTTCACCGACCTCAAGACGAAGGAGTACACAGCCGACGCGGCGATCGTCCTCGAAACAACCCGCGGCCGGACGGGCGTGGTGGTCGAGGTCCAGCGCAAGAGAGCCGAGGACAAGCGCTGGACGTGGCCCCTCTACCTCGCCACCCTCCGCAACCGCCAGCGCTGCCCCACCGTCCTCCTGGTGATCGCCCCCGACCCCGTGGTCGCCCAGTGGTGCGGCATCCGGATCGACACCGGCCACCCCGGGCACACCCTCACCCCGCTGGTCCTGGGGCCTGAACACGTCCCGCTCATGAAGGACGGCTCGCAGATCGCCGCCGACCCCGCCATGGGCGTCCTGTCCGCCTTATTCCACGGCACGGGCGAACACCAGGCCAACGTCCTGCGAAGCGCCTTCGACGGCGCGAACGTACTGGCAGAGAGTGGCCACGAACACGCCCACCGTTATTATCAGTTCGTGCAGGCAGTCCTACCCGAGGTGGCACGCAAGACCCTGGAGACCATGATGCGGACCGAATCGCCCTACTACGACACCCTGATGGCCCAAACCGCAGCCAAGAGCAAGGCCGAGGGCAAGGCCGAGGGCAAGGCCGAGGGCAAGGCCGAGAGCAGGGCCGAGGATGTGCTGCTGGTTCTGGAGCACCGGGGCATCGCGGTGAGTGAGGGGGAGCGGGAGCGGGTCCTCGGGTGCACGGACATGGCGCGGTTGGGTGTGTGGCTTGCTCGTTCGCTCACCGCCCAGACCGCCGCAGAAATATTCGGCCGAGGCGAAGAGCGGTGACCGATTCGACATGCGCCTCGCCTGGCGAGTTCCCACCGCTTGAGGCGGGGGACATCGCCACCGCCTTATCGGGCCTTTGTGGAATATGGGATGACTCGCCTCTCTATGACTACTACCTCGCCAAGGCCTATGCCCAAGGCATACCGAAGGGCTGGGCAGAGTTGTGTGCCGGGGGTGCTGCCAAGGCCTTTGCCGAGGCCTATGTCGAGGCGCGTGCCGAATCCATACTGTTGGTTCTGGAGCACCGGGGCATCGAGGTGAGTGAGGGGGAGCGGGAGCGGGTCCTCGGGTGCACGGACGTGGCGCGGCTGAACGCGTGGCTGGAGCAGTCGCTCACCGTTCGGACGGCCGCGGAGATCTTTGGGCGGGATGACGTGTGAGCTCGCACGGCTTCTAGTTCTGCTCTGGGCCCTCGTCCGCTTCGGTGGGTGGGGCCCTTGCGGTTTATGTGGGACTGGGCAGCGCCGCTAGGGCGAGGGTCGTTTCGTTTTGCAGGGCCTCTGGCTCGGGGAGGGTTTCCTGAGCTAGGAGTGAGGCTCGGGCTGCTTGGAGGGCGGGGGCGGGGAGGGACGCTATCCGGTCGGCCAAGGTCTGGGCTGTTTGCAGGGCCTCGCCGGGTGGGGTGAGGGTGGTGAGCAGGCCCCAGTCCGCGGCTTCATTGGCGGGGATCCGGCGGGCGGTCAGGACGGCCTCCAGGGCGCGTGCCTTGCCCACCAGGCGGGGGAGGCGGACGGTCGCGCCATCCAGGGGCGGGAGGCCGTGCTCGAAGTTGAGCAGGCCGAACTCGGCGGTCTCCGAGGCCACGCGCAGGTCGCACCACAGGGCCAGTTCGAAGCCGCCGCCGAAGCAGTAGCCCTCGATCGCCGCGATCACCGGCTTGGACGGGCGGGTGCGCGTGACCGCCATCGGGGGCGGGCCGTCGGGGGTCGGGGCGGGGAAGTCGCCCGCGGCCATCGCCTTCAGGTCGTTGCCCGCGCAGAACGCGCCGCCGGCGCCGGTCAGCACGGCGACCTTCGCGTCGCCCTCCTCGAAGTCGCGGACGGCCTCGGCCAGCCGCCGGGCGGTCGGGCCGTCGACCGCGTTGCGGCGGGACGGGCGGTCGAGGGTGATGACGTGGACGGGTCCCCGGCGTTCGGTCCGCACGGTCATGAGGCGCCTCCCTGTCTAGATCGATCGTCATACTAGATAGATCGATCTAGCGAGAGCAACGGCTAGGGTGTCGGCATGACGCGCGATACACGGACCCGGCTGCTGGAGGCTAGTGCCCAGCTGTTCCGCGAGCAGGGATATTCGGGGACGGGGCTCAAGCAGATCACCGCTGCCGGCGGCGCGCCGTGGGGGTCGCTGTACCACTTCTTCCCCGGTGGAAAGGAGCAGCTGGGGGCCGAGGCGGTGCGGCATTCGGGCGACCGGTACCTGCGCCTGTTCGACCTCGTCTTCGAGGGGGCCGGCCGTGATCTGGGGCAGTCGGTCCTCGACATGTTCCGGCTGAGCGCGGAGGCGTTGCAGAAGTCGGACTGGGGCGACGGCTGCCCGATCGCGACCGTGGCGCTGGAGGTCGCCGGCACGAGCGAGCCGCTGCGGCACGCGTGCGCGGACGTGTTCGCGTCATGGGAGCTCTCGCTCGCGCGGCGGCTGGCGGGCGCCGGGATCGCGGAGGAGCGCGCGAAGGATCTGGCCACCTACGTGCTGAGCGCCTTCGAGGGCGCGCTCGTGCTCAGCCGGACGGCGCATGACGTCAGGCCGCTGGAGGTGACGGCCGGGATGGTGGCCGGGACGGTGCGGGCCGAACTCGGCTGAGGCGCGCGCCTGGATGATCGCGGAGTGTGGCCGCGTGAGCCGTGGGGATGTGCCAGGCTTGTACGGCCGTTCGCCGTCTCAAGGAGATTGTCCCGTGCCGTACGCCGCCCTGCCGGAGCGCATCGGCCCCTACCGGGTCGTCGACCGTCTCGGCGAGGGTGGCATGGGGACGGTGTACGCGGGGCTGGACGCGTCCGGGCGCAAGGTCGCCCTCAAGGTGATCCGGCGGGAGTACGCGGCCGACCGGCAGTACCGCGCGCGGTTCGAGGCGGAGGTCTCGGCGGCGAAGCGCGTCCGGCCGTTCTGCACGGCGCCGGTCCTGGACGCCGACCCCGCCGCGGACCCGCCCTACCTGGTGACCGAGTTCGTCAACGGCCCGAGCCTGGACGCCGCCGTGGCGAAGGAGGGGCCGCTGCGCGGCGCCGACCTGGAGGCCGTCGCGGTCGGCATCGCGACCGCGCTGACCGCCATCCACGACGCGGGCGTGGTGCACCGCGACCTGAAGCCCGCCAACGTGCTGCTGTCCACGTTCGGGCCGCGCGTCATCGACTTCGGCATCGCCCGCTCCATGGACGGGACGCGCCTCACCGCGACCGGCGGCATCGTCGGCACGCCCGCGTTCATGGCCCCCGAGCAGCTGGACGGGCGCGGCGCGACCCCGGCGTCCGACGTGTTCGCCTGGGGCGCGACCGTGGCCTTCGCGGCGCGCGGCGGACCGTGCTTCGGCGGCGACTCGCTGCCGGCCGTCATCCACCAGATCATCAGCGGCGAACCCGATCTGAGCGGGCTCGACGGCACGCTGCTCAAGGCCGTCCAGGCGGCGCTGGCCAAGGACCCCGCGCGGCGGCCGTCCGCCCAGTCGCTGCTGGACGGCCTGATCTCCAGCGGCGTCCGGCAGTCCGCGCCGCCCTCGCAGCACACCCGGGCGCCGGGCCGGCACCGCACGGAGACGCCGTCGCAACCGCACACGCAGGCTGCGGGCCGGCACCGCACGGAGGCGCCCTCACAGCCGCACACGCAGGCGCCGGGCCGGCACCGCGCCGACGCGCAGTCCCAGGCGCCGGGGACGCAGGCGTCGGAGGTCGTCCCGCCGCTCGCCGCGGGGGAGGCGGCGGCGCTCGTCGAGGGGCAGTACCGGCAGGCCGCGCAGGCCGGCGACCCGGCCGCGATGCGCAACCTCGCCGTCCTGCTCAGCGGGCAGGGACGGACCGCCGAGGCGGAGAGCTGGAGCCGCTACGCCGACGCGATCGACGCCCGGCAGGCCGTCTACCAGCAGCCGACCGGGTACCGGCAGCCGACGGGGTACCAGGGCCAGCCGACGCAGGCGCCCCACCAGTACCCGGCCGCGCACCACCCGCACGGCAAGCCGCCCATGAACAGCCTCGCGATCTACGCGGTGTCCATGGGCGCGGTGGGGCTGATCACGTGCGGGCTGCCGTCCATCCCCGCGATCATCGCCGGGCACATGGCCTGGGTGCGGCTCCGGCGCTCCGGCGAGCGCGGGCTCGGACTCGCGGTGACGGGGATCGCGCTCGGCTGGATCATGGTCGCGTTCTGGGCGCTGGTCGCGTTCGGCGCGGCCCTGCCGGACGACAGCTGAGCCGAAAACCCGTTGCCGCAGTCGCGCGGCCGATGGCACCGTAGACGACGTCAGCCCGTCGAAGACGGTGACGCGAGACGTCCGAGAGGAGGACCGGCCATGGCTCTGGAGCAGTATCGACTTCGACTGCCCTCGGCGTCGCACGCCCGCCCCGGCCGGTATCCCGTCTCCTAGAGGCCCCGGCCGAGCCGCCGCGAGCGACGCCCGCCCTTGCGAGTCACGCGCGGCTCTACTCCAACAGGCAGAGAGGCCACTCTCAGGAAGTGGACGTTCCGGGTTCGAATCCCGGGAGCCGCACGCATGCCTCCGTAGTCCAACGGCAGAGACGGCAGCATGAGGTGCTGTGCGCTGGGGGTTCGAATCCCTCCGGAGGTACGGCGCGGGCCGGGCGGCCCGCGCGAGGGGCGGCGCCGACGTTCGGAGAGTCGGGCTTGGCTGTAACCCAAGTGTCGCTGACTGAGTGGGTTCGAATCCCACCCGCCTCACCCGGCGCCGCGCGCCGTCCGAGATGCCCCGACGTTGCGCGCGGCAGTCTTCTGAACTAATGTCTGGACACGTGTCCGGAAAATCCGAGCCCATGACCGAGTCCACCCGGCGCCGCCTCACCGAGCGGCAGGCCGACACGGTGCGGCGGCTGACCGACGCCGCCGTGGTGGAGGTCGGTGAGACCGGCTACGAGGGCCTGACCGTCCGCAACGTGGCCCGCCGCGCGGGCGTGGCGCCCGCGACCGCCTACACCTACTTCGCCTCCAAGAACCACCTGATCACCGAGGTGTTCTGGCGGCGGCTCAGCGCCCTGCCCCCGGTGGAGGCGGACGGGACGCTGCGCGAACGGGTCGTGGAGACGCTCCGCGAGATCGCGCTGCTGGTGTCGGACGAACCGGACCTCGCGGCGGCGTGCACCACCGCGCTGCTCGGCACCGACCCCGACGTCCGCGAACTTCGGATGCGGATCGGCTACGCGATCCGCGAACGGCTCCGCGCGGCGCTGCGCGAGCACGACGACCCCAAGATCCTCGGCGCGCTGGAGCTGGCCTACACCGGCGCGCTCGTGTACGCGGGCATGGGATACACGTCCTACGCCCGCATGGCCGACCGGCTCGCCGAGATGGCGGAGCTCATCCTCCCCGAGATCCCCGAGTGAGGTGACGGCCGTGGACCCTGCCGCGCAGGTCTCCTACAGCCCGTTCGACTACGCCGTCCACGAGGACCCCTACCCCCTCTACGCCCGCCTCCGCGAGGAGGCGCCCCTGTACCGCAACGACGAGATCGGCTTCTGGGCGCTGTCCCGGCACGCCGACGTGTCCGCGGCCTTCCGCGACCACGCGACGTTCTCCAACTCCCACGGCGTCTCGGTGGAGCCGAGCGCCTGGGGCCCGCACGCGCACCGGACGATGTCGTTCCTCGCGCTCGACCCGCCGCGCCACACCCGCATGCGCGCCCTCGTGTCGAAGGGCTTCACGCCCCGGCGGGTGAAGGAGCTGGAGGACGGCATCCTCGACCTGACCAGGCGCCACATGGAACCGGCCCTGGAGAAGGGCGAGTTCGACTTCGTCGCCGACTTCGCGGGCCTGCTGCCCATGGACGTCATCTCGGAGATGATGGGCGTGCCCGAGGCCGACCGGGCCGAGGTGCGCCGGCTCGCGGACACGGTCGTCCACCGCGAGGAGGGGCTGAACGACGTCCCGCCCGCCGGGATGGACGCCGCGCTCACCCTCGTCGGCTACTACCAGGACATGGTCGCCGAACGGCGCCGCAAGCCGACCGGCGACCTGACCTCCGCGCTGCTCGACGCCGAGATCGACGGCGACCGGCTGACCGACGAGGAGGTCATCGCGTTCCTTTTCCTGATGGTGGTCGCCGGGAACGAGACGACCACCAAGCTGCTCGCCAACGCCCTGTACTGGGGGGCGCGGAACCCGGACCAGGCCGCCAAGCCGCTCCGCGACCCGGCCCGCGTGGACGACTGGATCGAGGAGACGCTCCGCTACGACACCTCCAGCCAGATGCTCGCCAGGAAGGTCACGCGGGACGTCGAACTGCACGGACAGAGGGTCCGCGAGGGCGACCGCATGCTCCTGCTCATCGGGTCGGCCAACCGCGACCCGCGCGTGTTCGCCGACGCCGAGACCTACGACCTCGACCGCGACACCTCGCAGCTCGTCAGCTTCGGCGGCGGCCGGCACTTCTGCCTCGGCGCGAACCTGGCGCGGCTGGAGGCGCGCATCGCGCTGACCGAGTTCGTCCGCCGCGTCGCCTCCTACGAGGTCGACCACGCGAACGCCGAGCGGGTGCACTCGGTGAACGTCCGCGGTTTCGCGGCACTGCCCGTACGTGTGGAGGTGCGCTGATGCCCAGGTTCGAGCCCCATCCAGAACGGCGCGCGGCCGTGGTCGCCGGCGCCTCGTCGGGGATCGGCGCGGCGACCGCGACGGCGCTGGCGATGGCCGGGCACCCGGTCGCGCTCGGCGCCCGGCGCGTCGACAAGTGCGAGGAACTGGCCGCGACGGTCCGGGCCGGCGGGGGAGAGGCGTTCGCGCACCCGCTGGACGTCGCCGACTCCGACTCGGTCAAGGCGTTCGCCGCCGCGGCCGCCGACGCGCTCGGCCCCATCGAGATCGTCGTCTCCAGCGCGGGCGACCTGTCCGCCGGACGCCTCCACGAACTCGACACCGCCGAGTTCCTCGCGCAGGTGCAGGTCCACCTCGTCGGCGCGCACCGGCTCGTCTCGCATTTCGTCCCGCAGATGGTGGCGCGGAGACGCGGCGACATCGTGTTCGTCTCGTCCGACACCGTCCCCGCCCCTCGCTCCTGGACGGGCGCCTATGTCGCGGCCAAGAACGGCGTGGAGGGCATGGCCCGGACGATGCAGATGGAGCTTGAGGGGACGGGCGTCCGGGCGTCCATCGTCCGGCCCGGACCGACCGCGACCGGGATGGGCATGAGCTGGGATCCGGACACGACCGGCGCCGTCCTGGAGGACTGGGTGAAGTGGGGCCACGCCCGCCACCCGTACTTCCTGCGCCCGTCCGACGTCGCCGCCGCCGTCGCCGCGATCGTCGCGGCCCCGCGCGGCGCTCACCTCCGGCTCGTCGAGGTCCAGCCCGAAGCGCCCCTGGAGGAACCGTGAGCCCGTTCTCGGGGGCGGTCGATCAGATCTGGCCCTCGGGCTTCGCGGGGATCGTCGCCTTGATCGCGGGGCCCAGTTCGATCAGCACGTCCCCGGCCGGGTTGTACTTCGGGGGCACGGTCACCTCGACGTAGGCCTGGCGCCCCACCGCGGTGAAGGTCACCGGCCGGCCGGCGGGCTGCCCGAACCAGTCGATCCCGTTGATGGTCACCAGCTCGGACGTCGGGCGCAGCGTGGGAGGCCGCGGTACCCCGCAGCGCAGCGCGATCGCGGGGGAGCCCCAGGCGGCGGTCAGCGGCGAGTCCGGGGAGGTGTCGCGGCGCTTCTGCCCGTGCACCTTCTCGGGCAGCCGCAGTCCCTGGCACAGCCGCTGGGTCGCCGCGTCGGGGCTCGGCACCGGAACCTGCACCGCCCCGTCCCCGCACCCCGCCGCGAGCAGCGCCAACCCGCCGAGAAGGACCGCGACCCGCACGGCTGCTGCCGTGAGGTGCTCAGATGTGGACGATCGGGCAGGTGAGGGTCCGCGTGATGCCCTCGACCGCCTGGATCTGCGCGACGACGAGCTTGCCCAGCTCGTCCACATTCCGCGCCTCCGCTCGGACGATCACGTCGTAGGGTCCGGTGACGTCCTCCGCCCGAGTGACACCCGTTATGCCGGAGATGTGGCTCGCCACCTCGGCTGCCTTACCGACTTCGGTCTGGATGAGGATGTAGGCCTGCACCATCACGTCCTCCCCAAGCGGAGAATCAACCGTCGGACGGTTCACCGTATCGTGTTACGCGCCGCCACGGGCGGTCGGGGTACGGCGTGCCCGGTGGGAACCGGGAGAAACGCGGGAAAACGGGGGAACGGCGCGAATGGGGACGATCGGCGAGCTGGGCGAGTTCGGCCTGATCGGCCGGTTGACCCGGCGGCTGCCGCAGGGTCCGGCGGTCCGGCTCGGCCCCGGCGACGACGCCGCGGTGATCGCCGCGCCGGACGGCCGTGTCGTCGCCACCACCGACCTCCTCGTGGAGGGACGGCACTTCCGCCGCGACTGGTCCCGCCCCTACGACATCGGGCGCAAGGCCGCCGCCCAGAACCTCGCCGACGTCGTCGCGATGGGCGCGCGTCCCACGGCGCTGCTCGTCGGCTTCGCGGCCCCGGCCGATACCGACGCCGGCTGGGCCGAGCGGCTCTACGACGGGCTCGCCGACGAGTGCCGCGCCGCGGGGGCGTCCGTCGCGGGAGGCGACGTCGTCGCCGCGCCGCAGGTCACCCTCGCGGTCACCGCGCTCGGCGATCTCGGCGGCGCCGCGCCGCTCACCCGGTCCGGTGCGCGGCCGGGCGACATCGTGGCCGTCCGGGGCAGGCTCGGCTTCGCCGCCGCCGGCCTCGCGCTCCTGGACGCCGGCCTGGACGGGCCCGAGGAGTTGATCGCGGCGCACCGCCGCCCCGAGCCCCCCTACACCGCCGGGGAGGAGGCGCGGACGCACGGCGCCACCGCCCTGCTCGACGTGAGCGACGGGCTCGTCCAGGACCTCGGGCACATCGCCGAGGCGAGCGGAGTCCGGATCGACGTCGACTCCGCGTCCGTGCCCGTCCCGAAGATCCTCGGACCGAACGGGGCGAACTACGCGCTCACCGGCGGCGAGGACCACGCGTTCGCCGGAACCTACCCGGTGGGCGCCGTCCTGCCCCCATCCTGGACACGGATCGGGACCGTCGCCGAAGGGGCCGGCGTGCGGGTGGACGGAGGCGAACCGCCCGCCGGCGCGTGGGACCATTTCCCAGGCTGAACGCCCCGCGCACGCAGCGCGTACAGCCGTGTGCGTTGACGCATCCGGTAGGCATGCTTGGTGCGGGTTTGGTATACATCCTGTGATCGAAGAGGGATGGGATGGGACGACACTCCAGGCTTGAGCAACCGGACGACGACCCCGTACCGGGCGCCGAAGCGTCGCGAGGGCCGTACTACGGGGCCCCGGTCGACCCCTCTTACGACATCTTCTCCGGGCCGACCGACGACCGGGTGTACGTGTCGCCGCACGACCGGGTGAGGTCGGGTCCGCCGCCGGTCGCCGAACGCCAGCACGACCCGCCTTCGGACCCGTACCGGTTCGACCCGCTTCCTGGGGACTACCCCGGCGACTACCCGGGCGCTCCCACGGCGGCGTTCCCCGAACTGCCGCGCGAGACGCCGCCTCCCGAATTCGGGAGCACGTCCGACCCGCTGGAACCCGAGGATCCGTCCGACTCCTCCGGCAAGCAGGGCTGGACGAAGCTCGTCTCGGTGCTCCCGCTCCCGCTGCTCCCCATCGTCGCGCTGGTCATCGCCGTCGGGATCGTCTCCTACGCGCTGAGCACCCAGCAGATCTCCCTCAACTTCGCGGGCGGCACGCCGAAGACCAGCCAGACCGACCCGCGCGACAACCAGGTCTCCCAGCGCGGCCCCGGCGAGCGCGCCAGCCGCGGCGCCGGCCGCCCCGACGGCCTCGTCATCGGGTTCCGCGTCGCCTCCCGGACGCCCGGGGGGTTCAAGGCCACCGCCACCATCGCCAACAAGAGCCAGGTGCCGGTCAGCAGGTGGGCGCTCGCCTTCAAGATCCCTAACGCGTCGGTCACCGCCGTCAGCGGCGCCACCGTCGTGCGGACCGGCACGGTCGGCTTCGTCCGCGGCCGCACCGGCATCGCGCCCGGCGGCACGGTGCGGATCGTGTTCACCGCCAAGGGGACCCCGTCCAAGCCGTCCAGCTGCATCCTCAACAAGCTCCCCTGCACGCTGGTCTGAGCTCGCCGCTCCCGGCAGATCGCCATAAAGTGGGCGGTATGACGCGCTCCGCCCTCGCCCCGCCCCTCGTGCTCACCATCGCGGGCTCGGACTCCGGCGGCGGCGCCGGCATCCAGGCCGACCTGAAGACCATGCTCGCGCTCGGCGTCCACGGGATGAGCGTCATCGCCGCCGTCACCGCGCAGAACTCCCTCGGCGTCCAGGGCTACTGGGAACTGCCGCCCGAGGCCGTGCGCGCCCAGCTCGACTCCGTGCTGTCCGACATCGGCGTCCACGCGATCAAGACCGGCATGCTCGCCTCCACCGGACTGGTGGAGATCGTCGCCGAGGCCCTCGCCGCGTCCGACGCCCCCGCCGTCGTCGACCCGGTCGGCGTCTCCAAGCACGGCGACTCGCTGCTCGCGCCGGACGCCGTGGACGCCGTCCGCTCGGTGCTGCTGCCGACGGCGACCGTCGTCACGCCCAACCTGTACGAGGTGGAGCAGCTCACCGGCGTCAAGGTCGTGGACGAGTCGGGGCTGCGCGAGGCGGCCGAGGCGGTCAAGGCGCTCGGCCCCGCATGGGTGCTCATCAAGGGCGGACACCTGCCCGGCGAACCCGCCGACCTGCTCTTCGACGGGGAGCGGGAACACCGCTTCACCGCCCCGAGGCACGACAACCGGCACACCCACGGAACCGGCTGCACGCTCGCGTCCGCCATCGCCTCGTACCTGGCGCTCGGCGACGACGTCCCGGCGGCGGTGGCGAAGGCGAAGGAGTACGTGACGGGCGCCATCGCGGCGGGCTTCCCCTTGGGCGCCGGCATCGGCCCCGTCGACCACGCCTGGCGGAACCGCCACTGAGCGCTCTTCGGCGGCACGCGGGGTGGCACTCGGCGGGAACGCAAAAGTCGGCTCATCGGAAGATTCCGATGAGCCGACCGAAGCCGTGAAGCGGGCCGGCCCGAGGGGACGGCCCGGGAAGGCTCAGACCGTCGGCTTGACGACCTTGCCGGCCTTGATGCAGGACGTGCAGGCGTTGATCCGCTTGGTGCTGCCGTTCACGACGGCGCGCACGCGCTGGATGTTGGGGTTCCAGCGGCGCGGGGTGCGGCGGTGCGAGTGGGAGACGCGCATGCCGAAACCGGGTCCCTTGCCGCAGACGTCGCAGACGGAAGCCACGGGAAACTCCAAGTGGTGTCGATGCTCTGATCGGAGCGCCACCCCGGTGCCGCCGCGGGCGGGCCGGGCATCATGGGCGCTCACTGATGAGCGCCACGGAAGTGGCGCGTGGACCAGACTAGCCGACTGCCAGTCGGGTTAGCGAATCGGCGGCGCCGGGACACGGCGGCGCGGAAGGGAGCACGGTGGCCCTGGACGATGCGGCGGTCCTCGACGGCGCGGCGGTGCGGCGGTGGTGCAGGCTCGCGGCGGAGGCGCTCGGGCGGACGAGAGCCGAGATCGACGCGCTCAACGTCTTCCCCGTCCCGGACGGCGACACCGGCACCAACCTGCACCTCACCGTCATCGCGGCGGCCGACGCCCTCGACGAGCCGCCGGCCGGCGCGGACCCGTGGCGGACCCTGGCGCAGGGGGCGCTGCTCGGCGCGCGCGGCAACTCCGGCGTGATCCTGAGCCAGGTGTTCCGGGGGCTCGCCGACGTCCTCGGCCCGCTGGAGGCGCCGGACGGCGCGTCCTTCGCCGCCGCTCTCGACCACGCGTCCGTCCTCGCCCGCGGGGCCGTCGAGCATCCCGTCGAGGGCACGATCCTCAGCGTCCTCGCCGAGGCCGCCGCGTCCTCGGCGACGGTTTCCGGCGCCGGGCTCCCCGAGACGGCGCGGGCCGCCGCCGCGGGCGCCCGGCAGGCGCTGGGCCGCACCACCGGCCAGCTGGACGTGCTGGCCCGCAGCGGCGTCGTGGACGCCGGCGCGGCCGGGCTGTGCGTGGTGCTCGACGCCCTCGTCGCCGTGGTCACCGACGAGTACCCCGAGCGGTACGAGATCCCGGCCCGCACCGCCGGGACGCCCCCGCCCGCCGGGGAGCCCCCGGCGCCGCAGGGCTCCGGCTACGAGGTGATGTACCTGCTGGACGCGCCCGACGGCGCCGTCCACACCCTGCGCGAGCGCCTCGACGGCCTCGGCGACTCCCTCGTCGTGGTCGGCGGCGACGGGCTGTGGAACGTCCACGTCCACGTGGACGACGCCGGAGCCGCCATCGAGGCGGGCATGGCCGCGGGACGCCCGCACCGGATCCGCGTCACCTACCTGCACGCCGCCGAAGGCCCGCACGCGCCGCACACCGGCCGCGCGGTGATCGCCGTCACCGCCGCCGACGGGCTGGCCGCGCTGTTCGAGGAGTGCGGGGCGCGGGTCGTGCGGCGCGAGCCCGGCGCCGTCCCGCCGCTCGCGGTGCTGGCCGAGGCCATTCTCGCCGCCGGCGACGAGGTGGCCGTCCTGCCGAACGAACCCGAGGTCCTCGCCCTCGCCGAGGCCGCCGCGGAGCGCGCGCGGGACGGCGGGGCGCGCATCGCGGTGGTCCCGACCAAGGCGTCCGTCCAGGGGATGGCGGCGCTCGCCGTGCACGACCCGCTGCGCCGCTTCGACGAGGACGTGATCGAGATGACCCGCGCCGCCGGCGCGACCCGCTTCGGTCATCTGGAGGTCGCCGCCCAGGAGGCGGTGACGAGCGCGGGCCTCTGCCAGCCGGGCGACGTCCTCGGCCTGATCGAGGGCGACGTCGCGATGATCGGCGCGGACCTCGCCGAGGTGGCCCGCGACGTCCTGGACCGGATGCTGTCGGGCGGCGGCGAGCTGGTCACGCTGATCCCCGGCCGGCACGCCCCGCCCGGCCTCGCCGCGGAACTGGAGGACCTGCTGCGCGTGCGGCACCCCGACGTGGAGGTCGGCGTGTACGCCGGCGACCAGGAACGCTACCCCCTGCTCATCGGCGTCGAGTGAATCCCGTCGCCCCCATCGGCTAGAAAAGACCCGTGGCTAACCTCGACGAGCCGTTGCGCAAGGTCCTCGGCGACAAGACGGCCAACGCGCTGAAGAAGGGCCTCGACCTGCACACGGTCGGCGACCTCCTGCACCACTACCCGCGCCGCTACGCCCACCGCGGCGAGCTGACGCAGCTCAGCGGCCTGCAGGACGGCGAGCACGTCACGGTCATGGCGGAGGTCGTGAAGGTGCAGGGCCGCACCCTCACCCGCAGCCCCGGCTACGTCCTGGAGATCACCGTCACCGACGGCACCGGCCTGCTCAAGCTCAGCTTCTTCGGCCGCAAGGGCTCCTACCGGCCGGAGAAGGAGCTGTCGCCGGGCACCCGCGGCCTGTTCGCCGGGAAGATCAGCACCTATGTGCCCCGCAGCGGCAAGACCGTCCGGCAGCTGACCCATCCGCAGTACAAGGTCGTCCACGAGAAGGGCGCCGAGGAGGCCGCGCAAGAGTGGGCGGACGAGATCATCCCGATCTACCCGTCCACCAAGTCGCTGCCCATCGAGGCGATCAGCACCTCCGTCGAGACCGTCCTGGCCCAGCTCGACCTCCCCGACGACCCCGTGCCCGAGGCGCTCCTGCGCCGCCGCCACCTGATCGGCCTGCGCGAGGCGTACGAGGGCATCCACCGCCCCCGCACCTGGGACGAGCTGGGCCGCGCCAAGGCCCGCCTCAAGTGGGACGAGGCCTTCGTCGTCCAGATCGCCCTCGCCCAGCGCCGCGTCGCCGCCGCGGCCCTCCCCGCCAAGCCCCGCCCCCCGTCCTTCGGCGGCATCCAGGCGGAGTTCGACGCGCGCCTGCCCTTCGAACTCACCAAGGGCCAACGCCAGGTAGGCGACGAGATAGCCGCCGACCTTGCGAAGAGCCACCCCATGCACCGCCTCCTCCAAGGCGATGTCGGAGCGGGCAAGGCCCAGCCGCTGGATTCCGAGGTGCTGACGCCGAGCGGCTTCCGGCGGATGGGCGACCTGGCGCCGGGAGACGAGGTGATCACGCCCGGCGGCGAGGTCACCGTGGTGACCGGGGTGTTCCCGCAGGGAGAGCGTGACGTCTACCGGCTGGTCATGTCCGATGGCACGTCGGTGGAATGCGACGACGAGCACCTCTGGGCCGTGAAGACGGATACGGGATGGCATCGGGGAAGCCCGCTCAAGGTGTTGACGACGAAGGAACTGCGTGCGGACCTCCTGCGCAGGTCCGGGGGCAGCAAGTGGTACGTCCCCCTGGTCGAAGCCCCTGAGTTGGACACGCCCGCGGACCGTCCGGTCGACGCGTACCTCTTGGGGCTCCTGCTCGGCGACGGATTCATGAAGTACGGGCGGGTGGAGATCTCGACCCGCGACCAAGAGGTCATCGATGCGGTCGCCTTGCTCGTCCCGGACGGGTGCAGGCTGCGCCGCAGGCAGGACCGCCCGCTCGCCTGGTCGATCCTCGGCGAGCGTCGCGGGGCCGGGAACCCGTTGATCGCTGCGCTCCGCGACCTCGGCGTCTACGGGAGGGGGGCTTGGGACAAGTTCGTCCCCGCCGCGTATCTGAACGCTCCGATCAAGCAGCGGCACGCCCTGCTGCAAGGTCTGCTCGACACCGATGGGACGCTGCGGGCCGAGGGCAGGGACGTCAGCCTGCTCTCCGCGTCGAAGCACTTGGCCGAAGCGACCGCATGGCTGACGCGCTCACTGGGCGGCTACGCACGGTGCCGGGAGGTCCATAAGGCGGGCAAGCGGTACTGGATGACCAGCGTCGCGTTGCCGGACGCCTACCCGCCTTTCAGGCTGTCCCGCAAGGCCGAAAGGCTCCGGCCCCGCACGAAGTACGAACGTCGGCGCAAAGGTATCCGCGCCATCGAGTACGTGGGCCGCAAGGAGGTCCAGTGCATCTCCGTCGCCCACCCCGGGCGCCTCTACGTCTCCGACGGCTGGACCCCCACCCATAACACGGTGGTCGCGTTGCGGGCGATGTTGCAGGTGGTGGACGGGGGAGGGCAGGCGGCGCTGCTGGCGCCGACGGAGGTGCTGGCTCAGCAGCACTACCGGTCGATCACCGGGATGCTCGGCGATCTGGCGCAGGCGGGGCAGATCGGCGGGGCCGAGCACGCCACCCGGGTCGCGCTGCTGACCGGGTCGCAGGGGGCGAAGGCCCGCAAGGAGGCGCTGCTGGACGCGGCGTCCGGCGCGGCGGGGATCGTCGTCGGCACTCATGCGCTGCTGCAGGAGACCGTCCAGTTCGCCGACCTCGGGCTCGTCGTGGTCGACGAGCAGCACAGGTTCGGCGTCGAGCAGCGCGACGCCCTGCGCGAGAAGGTCGACGGCGGCCGCCCGCACGTCCTGGTCATGACGGCGACGCCGATCCCGCGCACGGTGGCGATGACCGTCTTCGGCGACCTGGAGACCTCGGTGCTCGGGCAGCTCCCGGCGGGGCGGTCGCAGATCCAGACGCACGTCGTCCCGCCCGAGAAGCCGGCGTTCCTCGCCCGCACCTGGGAGCGGATCAAGGAGGAGGCGGCGAACGGCCGGCAGGTCTACATCGTCTGCCCGCGCATCGGCGACCAGGAGGGCGACGAGGGCGATGCCGTCGTCGCCGAGGAGGGCGACCGCCGGTCCCCGCTCGGGATCATGGAGGTGCTGCCGAAGCTGGAGGAGCTGCTCTCCGGGCTGCGCATCGGCGTCCTGCACGGCAAGCTGCACCCGGACGAGAAGGACGCGGTCATGCGCCGCTTCACCGCGCGGGAGCTGGACGTCCTGCTCGCCACCACGGTCATCGAGGTCGGCGTGGACGTGCCCAACGCCACCGTCATGGTGATCATGGACGCGGACCGGTTCGGCGTCTCCCAGCTCCACCAGCTGCGCGGGCGCGTCGGCCGCGGCTCGCTGCACGGCCTCTGCCTGCT
This sequence comes from Spirillospora sp. NPDC049024, assembly GCF_040649235.1. NCBI lineage: Bacteria > Bacillati > Actinomycetota > Actinomycetes > Streptosporangiales > Thermomonosporaceae > Spirillospora > Spirillospora sp. NPDC049024. Next base: position 462,290 of record NZ_JBEZFD010000001.1, on the reverse strand, counting down.
CGTCACCGACGCCGCGCCGGGCAGCAAGGCCCGCGAGCGGCTGGACGCCGTCGCCTCCACCACCGACGGGTTCAAGCTGTCCCGGCTCGACCTGGAGCAGCGCCGCGAGGGCGACGTGCTCGGCGCCGCGCAGGCGGGGCGCGCGTCCAGCCTGCGGCTGCTCACGCTCCAGCGGGACGAGGACGTGATCCGCGACGCCCGCGAGGAGGCGACCGCGCTCGTGGAGGCCGATCCGGACCTGTCGAGCCACTCCGGCCTGGCCACCGTCCTCGCGTCCCTGCTCGACGAGGAGCGCGCCGACTTCCTGGAGAAGACATAACAGGTATTGCCGACCTATTTGGTTGACAATGCCGCCCGGCCGGGTCACGATGAACACGTGAACCCGAGTCATGCCCTGATCGCCCGCCTGCACGTCGACCTCCGGCGCCAGGCGAGCGCCCTGTGTTCCCGTCGCTGATCCCGCGCCCCTCGGCGGGCCCATGCCCGTCCCGGATCCGACGGCCAGGAGGCCACCCATGACTCACACCATCCCGCTCCGGCTGGACCAGGCGGAGGAGCTCCTCCGCGACCCCGACCCCGCGACCCGCGCCGCCGCGCTCGCGGCGCTCACCCGGGCGGCACGCGCGGGGCAGGCGCCGCGCGGCACCGGCGACACTTTCGCCTGGGCGCTCGCCGACGAGGACGAGGCCGTGCGCCGCGCCGCCGCCGACGCCCTGCGCGACCTGCCCGAGCTCTACTTCGGCGACGACGGCGTGGACGCCCTGCTCCTCGCCGCGGCCGACGGCCGCGACTCCGCGGTCCGCGAGACCGCCGCCGACCTGATCGGCATCCTCGCCAAGGGCGCCGGCGAGCTGTACGCGCAGGGGTTCGAGGACGACGAGCCCCAGGTCCGCATCCAGGCCGTCCTCGGCCTGGTGGCGCTGCGCGAGGTCGCCCGCGTCGCCGAGGCCGCCGACGACCCGTCCCGCGAGGTCCGCGTCGCCGTCGCCGAGGGCCTCGGCCGCCTCGCCCGCCCCTCCGGCCTGCCCGCGCTCGAACACCTCCTCGCCGACCACGACCCCGTCGTCCGCCTCGCCGCCCTCGCCGCCGCCGCCGACCTCGGCGTCCCCGAACCGCTGGAAGGACGCGTCGTCACCGCGATCGCCCACGCCGACTGGCAGGTCCGCTGCCACGCCGTCCGCGCCCTCTCCAAGGCCCGTCCGGAGGTCGCCGTCCAACCGCTCATCAAGGCCCTGCGCGACCGCACCGTCGACGTCCGCCGGGCCGCCGTCCAAGCCCTCGAACAATGGGCCACCGACCTCCCCGAGGTCGTGACGGCCCTCACCGAAACCCTCGCCGACCCAGACCCGGGCGTCCGAACCCAAGCCCGCTGGTCCCTGGCCTAAAGGCAGAGACTCAGCGAACCACCGGCCCGGTCTTCCCACTGGGAGGAAGACCGGCCATGGGCGAGACCGTCAGCGTGGCACGGCGCTGGCGGTCTTGCTTATTGCTTTTTCTCCTCCTTCGGGCCTGGCGGCCCTCCATCGTCGGAAAAAGCGGGCGATCGCTGGCATCGCTCCGTCTCGCCTTGCGGCTCGCTGCGCGATCAGATTCTCGCTTCGCTCGAATCTGCCTTCGGACGCGATCGCGGGCCCCAGGTTGTCGCGTGGTGCTGTGGTGGCTGAGGTCGTTGCGGTGGGTTTCTGCTTGCTCGGGCGTTCGGGGGGCGGTCACTGTGAACACATGGTTGATCACGGAGGTCTAACGTGAGTGGATGGTAAGTAGCCGTCGGGGGGCTGTCCGGGTAGAGGTCCCCGTGGGTGTGCATGCGACTAAGGAGCTCCCCCTATGACGTCCGTTGGGCCTTTGGTGCATGGGGACCCTGCCTGGCTTGGGCGTTATGAGCTTGTTGGGCGGTTGGGGGAGGGTGGGCAGAGCGTCGTCTATCTCGGGCGGCGTGAGGACGGCGGGCAGGCGGCGGTGAAGCTGCTGCGCGACCAGCTCAGCCGCAGTCCCGAGTGGCGGGCGCGGTTCGAGCGCGAGATGCGGATGATCGGGCGGGTCGCGGGGTTCTGCACGGCGCAGGTGCTGGACGCCGACATCTCCGGCGACCTGCCTTACGTGGTCAGCGAGTACGTGCCGGGTCCGTCGCTCAGCGGGCTCGTGAACGAGCGGGGGCCGCGCACCGGGACCGACCTCGACCGGCTGGCGATCGGCACCGTGACGGCGCTCGCGGCGATCCACCGCGCGGGGATCCTGCACCGCGACTTCAAGCCGTCCAACGTGCTGATGGGGCCGGACGGGCCGCGCGTCATCGACTTCGGCATCGCGCGGGTCGTCGGCGCGGCGTCGGCGAAGGGGAGCGGCGTCGTCGGGACGCCGTCCTACATGGCGCCCGAGCAGGTCACCGACACCGACCTCGGCACCGGCGTGGACATGTTCACCTGGGCGGCGACGATGCTGTTCGCGGCGACGGGGCGGCACCCGTTCGGCAACGACACGATCTCCGCGGTGTTCCACCGGATCCTGAACTACGAGCCCGACCTGTCGCCGCTGCCGGAGTCGCTGCGCGGCGTCGTCGCGGCGTGCCTGGCCAAGGACCCGGCGAGGCGTCCCGAGGCGGAGCAGGTGCTCCTGGACCTGCTCGGCGGGCAGTCCGTTCCGCAGGACGAGGGGGCGCTCAGCACCGGCGCCCATTTCGCCGGGGACGCGCGCGTGCCGGTGACCGTGGCGGGCCCCGAGCGGCCGATGGGCACCGGTTCGGGCGGGACGCGTCCGCCCGAGCCGGTCCGCCCCCGGCGGCGCCGCGGACTCGGGATCGCCGCGGCCGTCGCGGCGCCGCTGATCGCGCTCGCCGCGGGCGGGACGGCGTGGGTGCTGCTGGCGGACGGCTCCGACACCGACCACGCGGAGGCGGGCACCGGCTCGGCGGCCCCGCCTCCCGCGGCGGCCGAGGCCGTGGGGCCGGCCGCCCAGGCGATCGAGGCGGTGCTCAGCTTCGACCACGCCCGGTTCGACCAGAACGTGGCCGCCGCGCACCGGGTCTCCACGCCCCGGTACGGCGCCGACTACGACCGGCAGCTCGCGACGCGCAAATACCGCGACGAGCTCACGGCCAAGAAGGGCTCGGTGACGGCGGACGTCGTCGACGCCGCCGTCGTGTCCGCCGCGTCCGGGAAGGTCACCGTGCTGTCGTACGTCAAGCGGACGGTCCGCGCCGAGAACGCCGATCCGTCCCGGCTCCAGGACCCGATGCGCGCGACCATGGTGAGGCAGGGGAGCGGGTGGCTGCTCGACAGCCTGTACTCGCTGAAGGCGGGGTCTCCGCGCGCCGACACGTCGGGCGCGTCCTGGCCCGGCAAGGAGGCGCGGGCCGCGTTCGACGCCGCCTCTCGCGACCCGTCCGTCGCGCGGGGGACGCCGCTGGAGGTCGGCCTGCGCGGGGGCGGGACGCGGAACGAGATGACGGCGCTGGTTCTGGTCGGCGAGTGCAAGGGCGGCTGCACCGACGCTGATGCGGTCGCCGTTCGCCGACTGCTGCTGGAGCGGGCTGGGAGCGGCTGGAAGGTCGGGCGGTCCGAAGGACTCTGAACAGCCGGCTTCTGAACGGCGAAAGGGGCGCCTCCGCATGGGAGGCGCCCCCTTCGGTGAGCGGCTCAGGACTCGCGGGCGTGGCGCCTGCGGGTCGCCGCCACGGCGGCGCTTCCCGCGGCGATGGCGGTCAGGCCGAGCGCCACGAGCGGCAGCGCCTCGGTGCCGGTGAAGGGAAGCCCCTTGGGCGGCGTGAACCCGGCGGCGGCCGTCGGGTGGCCGGGGCCCATTCCCGGAGCGGACGGGATCTGCGGCAGCAGCGGTGAGGAAGGCAGCGACGGAGGCTCCGGGGAGGGGCTCGGAGGCGTCGGCTCGCCGGGCGGCGGGGGCGGGGGAGTCGGCGGGGTCGGAGGCGTCGGGGGAGTCGGGGGCGTGGGCGGTGTGGGAGCCTCGCAGCCTCCGCCCACGCAGACGCCCGCGGACAGGTTGGCCGAGACGGGCGTTCCGCCCGCAGGGGTCACCGACGCGCCCAGTTCGGTGCGGGCGCTGAGGAGCCGGTTGCCTCCCGAGACCGCGGCCCCCGTCTTGAGGGAGAGGGCGGTGCCGCCGGCGGGCGACGCGGCGCGAGCGTCGAGCCGGGTGGCCGCCTTGACCGTGGCGTCGTTCAGCGACGCGGAGGCGCCGGTCCGGAGCCGGACGCCCGCGCCGGCCTTGGGGGTGCCGACGCCCGCGCCGACGTCGAGGCCCGCGCTGGTGGTCCTGGTGCGCTCGTCGTACTTCAGCGTGGCGCCGAGCCGGAGCTCGACGGCGGGCTCGGCCTTGCCGGCCCTCGGCGCCTTACGGGTTCTCTTGAGGGTCGTCGGGCTCTTCGGAGTCTTCGGCTCGGCGGTCTGCGGGTGGGGCGCGAGCCCGGCGAGGGGCTGGGAGGTCTCGGCGTGCGAGACGCCGCTCATCGCGGCGATGCCGAGCACCGTCGCACCGGCCGTCACCGCCAGTCTCCTACCGTGATGCACTGGTGCTCCTGGGTCACTGGGTTGCACAACCTGCGAGCACGTTTGCACGTGAAGTAGTCGCTGTGAACCGCGTTCGTGTCATTTGGGTAGAGGTTCACAAGCGGTCGGTAGTTGGATTGTGCAACATTCTTGGGAATCGTCCGGATGCGAACCGGGCGAGGCGCGAGCAGCGGGGGCCGCCCCCGATACTGGGACGGTGAGCAGGGTCATCGCGGGCATCGCGGGAGGACGGCGGCTGGCCGTCCCGGCGGGACGGGACACCAGGCCGACCAGCGACCGCGCCAGGGAGGGGCTCTTCTCCACGGTGCTGGCCCTGCTCGGCCCGCTGGACGGGCTGCGCGTCGCCGACCTGTACGCGGGTTCGGGCGCGGTCGGGCTCGAAGCACTGTCCCGGGGCGCCGCCCATGCGCTGCTGGTCGAGTCGCATCCGCGCGCGATGAAGGTGATCCGGCAGAACGCCGAGTCGCTCGGGCTGCCCGGCGCCGTCCCCTGCGCGGACAAGGTGGAGCGGGTCGTCCGGAAGAAGCCGGACGAGCCCTACGACCTGGTCTTCGCCGACCCGCCGTACGCGCTTGCGGACGCGTCCGTCACCGCCCTGCTGGAGGATCTGCGTGACAACGGGTGGACGTCCCCGGACGCGCTCGTCGTCGTGGAGCGCGCCGCCCGCGGCCCGGCGCTGGAGTGGCCCGGCGGCTACGAGGCCGAGCGGGAGCGGCGCTACGGCGAGGCGGTGTTCTGGTACGGCCGCGCGGTCGCGCGTTAGCCCGCATCGGGCAGAGGTATTCGGGTAGAGGGATCCGCATGAAGCCCGGGATCGACCGCGCGGTGGCGCGCACCTGGGTGCTCACCCTGCTCCTGATCCTCGCGCTCCTGGTGAACGTCACCTACGTCCAGGGCTTCCAGGCGCAGGAGCTGCGGGACGACTCGCTCAACGCCCGCCAGTTCGAGGACCGCTTCAAGATCGACCGGGGCCCCGTCGTCGCGCGCGGCGAACGGCTCGCCTGGTCCGAGCAGGTCGGCGGCGACCGCTTCCAGCGCCGCTACAAGGACGGCGCAGCGTTCGCGCCGATCACCGGGTACTTCTCCGTGTTCTCCCAGACCGGCCTGGAGGAGGCCGAGAACCACTTCCTGGACGGGACCGACGCCCGCCTCGCCACCTCCAACCTCGTCGACAAGCTGATCGGCAAGCACGTCCCCGGCGGCACGGTGGAGGCCACCGTCGACCCCGACGCGCAGCGCGCCGCCTACGAGGCGCTGAAGGGCAGTGGCGCCCGCCGAGGGGCCGCGGTCGTCCTGGACGCGCGCACCGGCGCGGTGCTGGTGATGGCGTCCACGCCGTCCTACGACCCGAACGAGGTGTCGACCCTCGACCGGGACAAGGCCGCGAAGGCGTTCGCCCGCCTCGGCGACCAGCCGCGCAAGCCGCTGCTCAACAAGGCCGCGTACGAGCTGTTCCCGCCCGGCTCCACGTTCAAGACCGTCGTCGCCGCGGCGGCGCTGAGGGCCGGGACGAGCGAGGACACGCGCGTCAAGGCCGGACGCAGCTACCGCCCGCCGGGCGCCGGGCAGGCGATCAACAACGACGCGGGCGACATCGGCGGATCCTGCGACCTCGCCCGGATCCCCCTGATCGAGGCGTACGCGCAGTCCTGCAACACGACGTTCGCCTACATGGGCGCCCAGAAGCCCGGGAACGACGCCGTCAACGCGCAGGCGGGCAGGTTCGGTTTCGGGGAGCGGATCGAGTTCGCGGACGGCCTCAAGAGCGCCCCCAGCTCGTTCCCCAAGACCGACCAGCCCTCGCTCAGCGCGCTCGGCTCCATCGGGCAGGGCAGCACGGTCGCCTCGCCGCTGCAGATGGCCATGGTCGCCGCCGCGGTCCTCAACGACGGGGAGGTCATGCGTCCCCGCCTGGTGGACAGGCTCCGCGCCCCGGACGGCTCGACGGTCGACAAGATCTCGCCCCAGCGGATGTCCCGCGCGCTCACCGGCGACCAGGCCGAGCAGATGCGGGACATGATGGAGGCCGTCGTCGAGCGGGGCACCGGCAAGTCCCTGCGGGGGACCTCCGTCCTCGGCGGCAAGACCGGAACCGCCGACGTCGAGGGCGCCTCCTACAACGACCGCTGGTTCATCGGGTTCGGCCCGCGCAGCGACCCCAGGTACGCGGTCGCGGTGATGACGGAGGCGTCCGGGTACGGCATCGAGTCCGGCCCGATCGCCGCCAGGATCCTGGACGCCCTGGGCGGCTGAGGACGCCCCCGGCGAGCCCGGTGGAAACCCGGCCGAATGCGATTTGGTACGTTCACGCCGCAGGTCAGAAACCGGGACCGAAGGGGTTCGCGCCGTGCGCCGTGTCGTCTGTCCGGGATCGTTCGACCCCGTCACCAACGGGCATCTCGACATCATCAGCCGCGCCTCCCGCCTCTATGACGAGGTGGTCGTCGCCGTGCTGATCAACAAGAACAAGAAGAGCCTGTTCACCGTGGACGAGCGCGCCGACATGATCTCCGAGGTCACCCGGGAGTACGGCAACGTCACGGTCGACACCTTCTACGGGCTCACCGTCGACTACTGCAAGGAGCAGGACATCCCGGTCATCGTCCGGGGCCTGCGGGCCGTCAGCGACTACGAGTACGAGTTGCAGATGGCGCAGATGAACCACCGGATCGCCGGGGTGGAGACGCTGTTCATGGCGACGAACCCCGAGTACGCCTTCCTGTCGTCCAGCCTGATGAAGGAGGTCGTGCGGTTCGGCGGGGACGTGTCCGGCCTCGTCCCCGACAGCGTGCACGACCGGCTGGTGCAGCGGCTCCAGCACGATTCCTGACCGTCCGGCGGCGGGTCCGGCCCTGGTGGCCGGGGCCGTGAGTTGGGTCAGCGGCCCGTGTTCGGTACCCTGGGACATCGGCCATCACAGGCGGCCGCCGTTCACCATGCCTCACGAAAGCAGGAATCCGCTGACACGCCACGACCCCAGCGCCCCTCTCAAGCTCGACACCCGAGCTCTGGGCAGGCAACCCGGGTCGTCGCGGGAGGAGCACCTGTCCGTGCCGGCACCGGAGAATTTCGGCGTCGAGATGGTGGGCGTCCCCGAGGGCGCCGCGATCGAGCTGGACCTCCGGCTCGAAGCGGTCCTGGAGGGGGTGCTCGTCACCGGCACGGCGACGGTCCCCCTGAAGGGGGAGTGCTCCCGCTGCCTCGATCCGATCGCCTCGACCTTCGAGGCGGACTTCCAGGAGCTCTTCGTCTACGACGACACCCGCTCCGGCGGGAACGCCGACGACGACGAGCTCCGCCTCGAGGGCGACATCATCGACCTCGAACCGGTCCTGCGGGACGCGGTGGTGCTCGCGCTGCCGCTGTCCCCGCTGTGCCGGGACGACTGCCCGGGCCTGTGCCCGGACTGCGGTGCACGGCTCGCGGACGTCGGGCCTGACCACCACCACGACGTCGCCGACCCCCGGTGGGCGGCGCTGCGGGACCTGGCCGGCGACATGGCGCCGGCCGCCCCCGACCGGGGGAACGGGAGCTCCGGCTCCCGTGCTTCATCGGACCGACGAGAAGGAAAGCAGGAGGGCTGACGTGGCCGTCCCGAAGCGGAAGAAGTCGCGCAGCAACACGCGGCACCGGCGCGCGCAGTGGAAGACCGCCGCGCCGAACCTGGTCGAGTGCCCGACGTGCCGCGACCACAAGCTGCCGCACACCGCGTGCGCGACATGCGGAACCTACGACCGGCGGCAGGTCATCGCCCCGTCGGCCTGAGTCTTCTCGCATCATGGGGGGCGGATCCGCGCGAGCGGCCCGCCCCCCACGGTGCGGCAGGACAAGCACCCCGACCACCCGGCGCGCGACGTCGGCGTGGTGACCGGCGCGGAGACATGCGCCCGGAGCCGTGGTGCACGCCGGGATCAAACCGACCGGCGCGCACCTCGTCTTCGCGGACCCTCCCCGCCGAGCGTCCTCGCCGTCCCGGCCACCGGCCGCGCGCCGCAGAGGCGACCGCGCGCTGCGCGGTGCACGGCCTGCGAGGAGGGCCTGTGAGCGCTAAGAAGACCGAACCCGCGCCGGACCGCGCGGAACTGACCCACGCCCTCGGCGTCGAGGTGGGCGAGGAGCTGCTCGAACGCGCCCTCACCCACCGTTCCTACGCCTACGAGAACGGCGGCCTGCCCACCAACGAGCGCCTGGAGTTCCTCGGCGACTCGGTGCTGGGCCTCGTCGTCACCGACACGCTGTTCCGCGGCCACCCCGACCTGCCCGAGGGGCAGCTCGCCAAGCTGCGCGCCGCCGTGGTCAACATGCGCGCCCTGGCCGGCGTCGCCCGCGGGCTCGGCGTCGGCGCCCACATCCGGCTCGGCCGCGGCGAGGAGGGCACCGGAGGCCGCGACAAGGCCTCGATCCTCGCCGACACCCTGGAGGCGCTGATCGGCGCCGTCTACCTCGACCGGGGCCTGGAGGAGGCGTCCGCCCTGGTGCACCGGCTCTTCGACGGGCTGATCCAGCGGTCGGCCGGCCTCGGCGCCGGCCTGGACTGGAAGACCTCCCTGCAGGAGCTCACCGCCGTCGAGGAGCTCGGCGTCCCCGAGTACCACGTCGCCGAGAGCGGCCCCGACCACCAGAAGACCTTCCGCGCCTCCGTGCGGGTCGGCGGCCAGGCCTACGGGTCCGGCGAGGGCCGCAGCAAGAAGGAGGCCGAGCAGCACGCCGCCGAGGCCGCCTGGAACGCCATCCGGGAGATCGTCGTCCAGCGCGAGGCGGAGGCTCAGGCCGAGGCGGTGAAACAGGCGGGGGCGCAGGCCGGGCCGCCGGCGCAGGGCGCGGACGCGGCCAGGGAGGCCGGGCAGGCGGCGCAGGCCGGTGCCTGAGCTCCCCGAGGTCGAGGTCGTCCGGCGCGGCCTCGAGAGCTGGACGACCGGCCGCACCGTCGCGTCCGCCGAGGTCCTGCACCCGCGGTCGGTGCGCCGGCACGCGGCGGGCCCCGCCGACTTCGCCGGGCGCCTGGCCGGACGCACCATGCTGGCCCCCCGGCGCCGCGGCAAGTACCTGTGGATCCCGCTCCAGGGCGAGGAGGGCGGCGACCCCGGCGAGGCGGTGCTCGCGCACCTCGGCATGAGCGGCCAGCTGCTCGTCGGCGAGCCCGACCGCGAGCGCGAGAAGCACCTGCGGGTCCGCGTCGAGTTCGACGACAAGGGCCACGACCTCCGGTTCGTCGACCAGCGGACGTTCGGGCATCTCATGGTCGCCGACCTCGTCCCCGACGCCTTCGACGCCCGGACGCTCGTCCCCGAGCCGATCGTGCACATCGCGGCCGACCCGCTGGAGGACGCCTTCGACGCGGAGGCCTTCTACCGCGCCCTGCGCCGCCGCAAGACCGGGATCAAACGGGCCCTGCTCGACCAGTCCCTCATCAGCGGGGTCGGCAACATCTACGCCGACGAGGCGCTGTGGCGCTCCAGGCTGCACTGGGCGCGGCCGACCGACACGATGACCCGGGCCGAGGCCGCGCGCGTCCTGGAGGCCGCACGAGAGGTCATGGGGGCCGCTCTGGCGGTCGGCGGGACGTCCTTCGACAGCCTCTACGTGAACGTCAACGGCGAGAGCGGCTACTTCGAGCGGTCCCTGGACGCCTACGGCCGGCGGGACGAGCCCTGCCGCCGCTGCGGCACCGCGATCCGCCGCGACGAGTTCATGAACCGCTCGTCCTACAGCTGCCCGGTGTGCCAACCCCGCCCGAGGCGGGCACGGTACTAGCGGCGCCGAGGGGGGAGCGATGAACGGCGACGAGAACGACGACGAGATCGTCCGGCTGACGGCCTGGGTGCGCGGGCGCGTCCAGGGCGTCGGGTTCCGCTGGTGGGTGCGGGCGCGGGCCCTCGAACTGGGCCTCGCCGGCAGCGCCACCAACCTCCGCGACGGCCGCGTCGAGGTCGTCGCCGAGGGCCCGCGCCGCGGCTGCCGCCGGCTCCTGGAGCTGCTGGACGGCGACGTGCCCGGCGGCGTTCCGGGACGTCCCGGCGCCGTCACCGGCGTCACCGACCGCTGGAGCGCGCCGCGCGGCGAGGCCGCCGGGTTCCACGAACGGTGACCGGGTAGGGAGTACCGGTTTGTACCTGCTAAACTAGTAGAGGAAGGTTGTTACTGGCCTGTGATGTGCGCCTTGACCGGCGCAGCGGCCGGTGCGACTCTAGACGGTACGCGCACCGACTTCAGCAGTTTCCCGTGCGCGATCCCTGCTGGTTACTCAGCGTGGAGGACCCTTAGTCATGGCGAAGGCTCTACTCGGCCACGTCGGCGGTCCCGACCCCCGGATGGTCGCGGAGATGCGGCGCCTTCAGCAGCGCGTACGTGACCTGGAGGCCGAGCTCGTACGGCTCCAGGCGGAGAACGACGCGCTTGCGACGGCGACGGACGACGAAGTGATGTCGCTGCCGGTGAAGGAACGCGAACCGGCTCTTACTTGATTGCTTTTTTCTCCTCCTTCGGGCCTGGCGGCCCTCCATCGTCGTAAAAAGCGGGCGATCGCTGGCATCGCTTCGTCTCGCCTTGCGGCTCGCTGCGCGATCAGGTTCTCGCTTCGCTTGAACCTGCCTTCGGACGCGATCGCGGCCATTGAGGTCGTCGCGTGGTTGCGGCGGTGGCTGAGGTAGTCGCGGTGCCTGTTGTTCGCAGTGCTCTCCTCCTTCGGGCCTGGCGGCCCTCCATCGTCGAGCACTGCGGGCGATCGCTGGCATCGCTCCGTCTCGCCTTGCGGCTCGCTGCGCGATCAGGTTCTCGCAAGCTCGAACCTGCCTTCGGACGCGATCGCGACCATTGAGGTCGTCGCGTGGTTGCGGTGCGGGCTGAGGTCGGTGCGGCCGGAGTTTCGTCCTCGGCCCTTCGGCCATCGGTCGCCGTGGTTTGCGGGTGGTCGGTTGCACCACTTTGGTCTGTTGCGCGACCAGGTTTTCGCTTTGCTTGAACTTGCCTTCGGACGCGAGCGCGGGGCCCGAGCAGTCGCGTGGGGTGGCGGTCGTTGCGGTGGCCGGGGCCCGTCAAGGTGCGCGGCTCGGTGGGTGATCGGGTGTCCGCCTCTCGGGCGGTGTCGTTCTGATCGCCCTGTTCTCCTTTCTCCCATCTCCCGGTCGCCGTTGTGGGGCGCTGTCTTCGGCTGGTGAGCGAGTGCCGTGCTCGTGGGTGGTGCTCCCGGTATTGTTCGACGGATGTTCTAGGTCTGGACACCGGAGGGGGACGGCTGGCGCGTGTATCTCAAGACTCTGACGCTGCGCGGCTTCAAGTCCTTCGCGTCCTCCACCACGCTCAAGTTCGAGCCGGGGATCACCGCCGTCGTGGGGCCCAACGGGTCCGGCAAGTCCAATGTCGTGGACGCGCTGGCGTGGGTGATGGGGGAGCAGGGCGCCAAGTCGCTGCGCGGCGGCAAGATGGAGGACGTCATCTTCGCCGGGACGGCCAACCGGGCGCCGCTGGGGCGCGCCGAGGTCGTGCTGACGATCGACAACTCCGACGGCGCGCTGCCGATCGACTACACCGAGGTCACGATCAGCCGGCTGATGTTCCGGTCGGGGTCGAGCGAGTACGCGATCAACGGCGACTCGTGCCGGCTGCTGGACATCCAGGAACTGCTGTCGGACTCCGGCATCGGCCGCGAGATGCACGTGATCATCGGGCAGGGGCAGCTCGACCGCGTCCTGCACTCGGGGCCGGAGGGGCGCCGCGCGGTGATCGAGGAGGCGGCGGGCGTCCTCAAGCACCGCAAGCGCAAGGAGAAGGCCCTCCGCAAGCTCGACGCGATGCAGGGCAACCTCACGCGCGTGCAAGACCTCACGGGTGAGCTGCGGCGGCAGCTTAAGCCGCTCGGCAAGCAGGCCGAGATCGCGCGCCGGGCCGCGGTGATCCAGGCCGACCTGCGGGACGCCCGGCTGCGGCTGCTCGCCGACGACCTGGTCACCCTGCGGACGAAGCTGGAGCAGGAGGCCGCCGACGAGGCCGCGATCCGGGAGCGGCGCACCGAGACCGAGCGGGCACTGGCCGAGGCGCAGGAGCGCGAGGGCGTCCTGGAGGCCGAGGAGGCCGAGCAGGCGCCGAAGCTCGCCCAGGTCCAGGACACCTGGTTCCAGCTGTCGGCGCTGAAGGAGCGGCTGCGCGGCGTCGCCGACCTCGCCGCCGAGCGGCACCGCAACGCCGCCGAGGCGCGCGAGGAGGAGCGGCGCGGCCGCGACCCCGAGGACATGGAGCGCGAGGCCGCCGAGATCCGCGAGCAGGAGGAGATGCTCCGCGCCGCGCTGGACGAGGCGCGCGACGGGCTGTCCCATGCCGTGGACGAGCGGTCGGCGGCCGAGGAGGCCCTCGCCGCCGAGGAGCGCCGCCTGCAGTCCGCCGCCCGCGCCGCAGCCGACCGCCGCGAGGAGCTGGCCCGGCTGCGCGGCCGGGTGGAGGCGCTGCGCAGCAAGGCGCAGGCCGGGCGGTCGGAGATCGGGCGGCTCGCGCAGGCGCGGGAGGAGGCCGAGCAGCGCGCCGAGTCCGCGCAGGCCGATTTCGAGGCGTTCGAGGCCGAGGTCGTCGAGGACCCGGCGCTCGCCGCCGAGCACGAGACCGCCCAGGAGGCGCTCGCCGCGGCCAAGGACGCCGCCGAGTCCGCCCGCGCCGCCGTGGACGGCCCGCGCCGCGCGCTGAAGGAGGCCCGGACGGCCGCGGGTGCGGCCCGCACCGCCGACCAGGCGGCGCAGAAGAAGGTCGCGGCCCTCCAGGCGCGGATCGAGGCCCTGAACCTGACGCTCGCCAGCGCCGCCGACGGCGGGGAGGCGCTGCTGGCGGCGGGCTCCGACGGCTCGCTCGACGGGGTGCTCGGCACGGTCGCGTCGCTGCTGAACGTCCGGTCCGGATACGAGACCGCCATCGCCGCCGCGCTCGGCAACGCCGCCGAGGCCATCGCCGTCGGATCGCTGGACACCGCCGAGGCCGCCCTCGCACTGCTGCGCTCCCGCGACGCCGGACGCGCCGGGCTGGTCGTCGGCGGCGGGGCGCCGGCGCGGGCCGAGCGGGTCGCCGGCGTCGACTACGCGGTCGACGCGGTCACCGTCCCGGACGCCGTGCGGCCCGCGTTCGAGCACCTGCTGCGGGACGTGGTCGTGGTCGACGACGTCCCGGCCGCGGCCGCGCTCGTGCGCAGGGAGGCGTCGCTGCGGGCCGTCACCCGGGACGGGGAGCTCGTCGGGGCGCACTGGGCGCAGGGCGGCGCCGCGGGCGGCGGGCAGAGCCTCCTGCAGATGCGCGCGACGCTCGACCAGGCCACCGAGGATCTCGCCGCGGCCGAGACGGCCGCCGCCGTCGCCGCCGACGGCCTCGCCGCGGCGGTGGAGCACGAGCACGCCGCCCAGACCGCGGTCGAGGCGGCCGAAGCCGCCGCCGGGGAGGCCCGGTCGGGCGTCGACCACGCGCAGGCCGCGCTCGACCGCGTCCGGACGCGGCTGCGGGAGTACGACGCGCAGGCCGCGCAGGAGGCCAAGCGCGCCGCGCGCCTGGAGGCCGACGTCCGGGCCGCGCGGGGTGAGGCCGAGCGGCTGACCAAGGCCCTCGACGCGGCAGGGGAATCCCTCGAACGCGACACCGAGGCGGCCGAGGAGCTCGCGGTGCGGCTCGCCGAGGCGGAGGAGGCCGCCGAGGTCGCCGACGAGGCCGGGCACGACACCGAGGCCCGCGACGAGCTGAACGCCCGCTGCCAGGAGCTGCGCAGCGTGGAGATGGAGGCGCGGCTCTCGGTCCGCACCGCCGAGGAGCGCGTCCAGGCCATCGCCGGGCGCGCCGACGCGCTCGAACGCGGCGCGCGCCGCGAGCGAGAGGAGCGCGCTCGCGCAGCCCAGCGCCGTGCCCGCCGGGAGGAGCAGGCCAGGGTCGCCAAGGCCGTCCTGCGGGGCGCGCGGGCGGCGCTGGAGCGCATCGAGCACTCCCTCGCCGCCGCGGTGCGCCGCCGCGAGGCGGCGGAGCAGGCCAAGGCGGCGCGCGAGGCCGAGCTGAAGGTCGTCCGCGGGCAGGTGCGCGAGCTGTCCTCCACCCTCGAACGCCTCGTCAACGTCGTGCACGGCAACGAGGTCGCCCGCGCCGAGCAGCGGCTGCGGCTGGAGCAGTACGAGCAGCGGGCCCTGGAGGAGTTCGGCCTGGAGGTCGAGGCGCTGGTGTCGGAGTACGGGCCCGACCAGCCCGTCCCGGCCGACCCGGAGAAGGGCGAGGACGCGCCGCCCCTCCCGTACGAGCGGGCCGTCCAGGAGAAGCGCGCCAAGACCGCCGAGCGGCAGCTGAACCAGCTCGGCAAGGTCAACCCGCTCGCCCTGGAGGAGTTCGCCGCCCTGGAGGAGCGGCACGCGTTCCTCACCTCCCAGCTGGAGGACCTCAAGAAGACCCAGCGCGAGCTGCTCGGCCTCGTCAAGGAGGTCGACGACCGAGTCCAGCAGGTGTTCGCCGCCGCCTACGACGACACCGCCCGCGAGTTCGAGCGGATCTTCGCCCGGCTGTTCCCCGGCGGCGAGGGCAGCCTCTCGCTGACCGAGCCGGGCGACATGCTCACCACCGGCGTCGAGGTCTCGGCCCGCCCGCCCGGCAAGAAGGTCAAGCGGCTGTCGCTGCTGTCGGGCGGCGAGCGGTCCCTGGTCGCCATCGCGTTCCTCGTCGCCGTGTTCAAGGCCCGCCCGTCCCCCTTCTACGTGCTGGACGAGGTCGAGGCCGCGCTCGACGACACCAACACGCAGCGGCTCATCACGGTGTTCGAGGAGCTGCGCGAGTCGTCCCAGCTGATCGTCATCACGCACCAGAAGCGCACCATGGAGGGCGCCGACGCGCTCTACGGCGTCAGCATGCGCGGCGACGGCGTCACGCAGGTCGTCAGCCAGCGCCTGCGCGACCTCGACTGACCGCGCGCCGGGAGGCTACGGCGCCGCGGCGGGTGAGAAGAGGTAGCCGCGCACGCCGGACCGGCCGCACGCGGTGTGGATCGCCTCCAGCGCCCCGACCTCCCGGACGCCTATGCCCACGCACATGCCGTCGCCGCGCGTCGCCTGCGGGACGATGCGGAACAGCGGCCCGCCCTTCACGGGCCCTTCCACCGGCGCCAGCCCGAACCGCTGCCGCGGATCGTCCCCGCACTTCTCCAAGGGCAGCGGGGAGCGCTCGGCGGGGGTGGCGAGCGTCGCGCACCGCAGTTGTCCTTCCACCGTGTACGCCCTCAGCTGGAACGTCCCGGCGGAGGCGGGGACGGCGGCGAGCCGGATCCGCTGGAGCGGGTCCTCCGCCACGCACCTGTCCTGCGCCAGCCGCGGCTTCATCCGGTCGTCCGGCAGGATCGACAGGCAGTTGCCGGTCCGGTCGCCGTCGGCCAGCGGCATGACCGTGTACCAGCCGGGCGGGGGCGGCGCGGCCCTTCCGGCCGGGGGCGGCGCGGTCCCGCCGGACGTCCCCGGGGCGGTCCGCGTCCGGTGCGGCTCCGCCCCGCCGCCGAACACCCCCGGCAGCGTCGAGGCCACCACGGCGATCGTGATGATGGCGGGGGCCGCCACGAGCAGCGACACCCGGCGCCGGCCGCCGGACGCGCGTGGAGTCGGCCTGCGGTGCCACGGACGCGGCGGCGGCGCCGCGCGGTGCTCGGAGCCGTTGCCGGGAGCGGGTGGGGGCGCGGTGGGTACCGCTGCGGCCGCCAGATCCAGCCTCATCGGGGGCAGTTCGGCGAACCACTTCTCGTTCCCCACGGCGGTGGAGGGGCCGCAGAGGCGGTCATAGGCCAGCAGCCAGCGCTCGCGCTCGTCCGGCGGAAGGCCGCATGCGGTCACGAAGGAGGCCGTCAGGTCCCGGCTCGGCGGCGTGCCGCCCCGGAGGAACCCCTCGATTCCGGACGGGGCGACCGCGCCGTCCGCGCGCATGCGGTCCTCGAGCTCGGAAAGGGGCAGGCCGGACCATTGCCGCAGACGGCGCATCAGGTCGAGGAAATCGGCGGGGCCGCGGGCCTCCTCCGGCCGCGGAACCGCGCTCGGAGCCGGCACCGGTGTCCTCCCGCGAACGGGAACGCTTGTTCTCGGGGGCATCGTAGCGATCTTCTCGGTCGGAATGACTAATGTTCCCTATGTGGTCTTTGACCAGATCCATGGCGTCATGAGTTCAGCGCCGGTCATGAGTTCGGCGCTCGTCCAGAGTTAGGCGCTCGTCAACGGGAGGGGCCCCCGCGATGCCGCGCTCCGGTGTACCGGTTCCGCCTGATTTGCAGCGTTCCGTGGAGAGCAGGATCGGTGCCACGTTCGTCCTTCTGACGCAGCTGCGCGTCCTCGTCATCGGGGTGACCGCGGTGGTGGACGGGCAGGTGCGCGGCGACCCCTGGGCGCTCGGCGTGCTCGTCCTCGCGGCCGTCGCCTCCGGCGCGGTGCTGGCGGGCTGGGAGAAGGTCGTGCCGCGGCTGCTCGCGCAGCCCGCCCTGCTGGCCTTCGACGTGCTCGCCGGCTACGCCGTGCTGCAGGTGGGCGGGATCTTCGGCCCCTACTTCCTCGTGACCGTGGTGACCGCGGGTCTCGCCGGCCTGCTGTACCGGTGGCCGGTCACCGCGCTGCTGTGCGCCCAGCAGGCCGTCCTGTACTACACGGCGCTCTACCGCACCGCGCCGTCCGAGGAGGACGGCGGCGCCACCATGCCGCTGCTGGTCATGCTGCCCGTCTTCTACGGGGTCGCCGCGCTCGCCGGGGCGGTGCTGCGCCGCCTGTTCGACGAGCACGCCGCCGCCGAGGAGGCGCGCTGGCGGGCGGAGGCGCAGGCGATGGCCGCCGAGGAGCGGACCCGGCTGGCCCGCGACATGCACGACTCGCTGGCCGGGACGCTCTCCGGCATCGCCATGTCGGCGAACAGCCTGCCCGCCTGGGTCCGCAGGTCCCCCGACCGCGCCGAGGCCGAGGCGCGGCGGATCGCCGAGGCGGCCCGGGTCGCCATCCGCGAGGCGCGCTCGCTCATCGCCGGGCTGCGCGACGACCCGGCCGGCGTCTCGCTGGGCGACGCCCTGCGGAAGCTGGCGGGGGAGTGGGAGGCGCGCACAGGCGTCCCGGTGCGGGTGGACGCCGAGGCCGGCGCGAACCTCCCGGCGCCGCGGCGGCGCGAGATGGTCACGATCGTGAGAGAGGCGCTGGAGAACGTGCGGCGGCACGCGCACGCGTCCAGCGTCGACATCGCCGCAGCGGTCGTCGGCGGCGACCTGGAGGTGCGCGTGCGGGACGACGGCACGGGCATGCCCGGGCGGCCGGACGACCCCGGCCGGCTGGACGCACTCGCCGGCGGCGGCCATTACGGCCTCGTCGGCATGCACGAGCGGGCCGCGCGGGCGGGCGGCCGGCTGGCGGTGCGCTCGGTCCCGGGCGGCGGCACCGAGATCACGGCGTCGATGCCGGCGGCGGACCCGGACCCCGAGCCCGCGCGGGCCGCGCTCGGGGGCGGCTGATGGACGAGCCCGTCGACGACGAGCCCCGCCGCTACCGCGTCATGGTGGTGGACGACAATCCCTTCATCCGCGCCGGACTCACCTCCGCGCTGGAGGCCGCCGGCGACATCGAGGTGGTGGGCGAGGCGGGCGACGGCCGCGAGGCCGAGGAACTGGCCCGGCGGCTGGTGCCCGACGTGGTCCTGCTCGACGTCCGGATGCCGCGCGCGGACGGGGTGAGCGCCGCCGCCGCGCTGAGCGGGATCAGCCGCGTGATCATGCTGACCCAGGTCGAGGAGCCCGAGGTGGTCCTGTCGGCCGTCCGCAACGGCGCCGTCGGCTACCTCGTGCACAACACCTTCACCGTGGACGAGCTCGCCGCGGCGATCCGGGACACCGTCCGGCACCGGGCCCACCCCCTCTCGCACGCGGCCGGCGCCGCGCTCATCGACGCCGTGCGGGCCGACACGCCCGCGGCGCGCGCGGCCGATCCGGCCGAGCAGCGTGCGCGTTTCGGCCTTTCCTCCCGCGAGGCCCAGGTCATGAATCTGATCGTGCGCGGGCACCCGAACCAGGAGATCGCGGCCACGCTATTCGTCACCGAGAAGACCGTCAAGAACTACATCAACCGCATTTATGCGAAGCTCGGCGCGCCGAACCGGGCGACCGCCATCGTGACCTGGCTCGGACTCCCTCCCCCTGGCTGAGCTGCACGTTCGTGGTTGGGGCCCCGGGCCGCCTCCGGTAGGGCCCTAGGGCCCTAGGGGTGCCCGCTGAGATCGAATAGCGTTTCCGGCGAACGGATTCCATGAATGACGGCGCATTTCCGGCGGCCCTTCCTCCGGTGCGCCGCCCGAAGGAGATCATGCTTTTACCGGCCTTGACCAGTGCGGCGCCCGATGTCATTCGACGATCTGCCAGACCTCTCCGTTGTGGCGCAGGGTGAACTCGCCTTGAAGGGTCCTCTCCGTCATGGAGCCGCTCGTCCAGCGCAGGGCGGAGAAGGGGATGACCGCCCCGCCGCCCGACAGCCGCCCGCCCTTCACGATCACCGTGCGGAGCGCCTCCCGCTCCCGCGGCCGGAGCCAGTGCGGCGTGCCGCGCACGCCGGCCGGGCAGTCGCCGCGGAGCGCGGGGCCGCGGAGGAAGTCGCCGCCCTGCGCCACGTAGCGGCACACCGCGTCGTCTCCGGCGGCCTGGCCGCGCAGGAACGCCTGGAGCGCGGCCCGCGCGCCCTCGATCCCCTCCCGGGTGCTCGGGTCGGACTCCTGTGCGGTCTCCGAGGGCGACGGGGACGGCGGCCGGGACACCGCGCCGCCGTCCCCGCCGCCGCCGACCTCTCCGTCGCCGTTCCCGCCGCCGCAGCCCGCAGTGAGGAACGCCGCCGCGAGCGCCGCGGCGGTGAGCGCGCCGCCGGTGCGGGCGGTGAACCGGTGGGTCATTGCGTGCCTTCCTCGGGTGGGGGTGTCGGCTCGTCGTCAGAGCGCCGCCGTTCCGACAGATCAGACGGCCAGCCGAAGATTAATGCCCTGACCGGAGATCGGCCAGTGGACACGGCGTCATCCGGTCAGGGAATCTGGACACCCGTCCGGACGGCTTTCCGTGTCCAGACCGCCATTCTTCTGGTCTGATTCCTCAGACCGTGCAGGCGGAAGAATGCGGTTTTGGGGCCCCGGACCAAGTCGAAGGAGTGCGCGACGGTGAGGCGGATCAATTACACGAGAGAAAGCGTGAAATCGATGGCGGCCGAGCATCGTCCGCGGCATGGACCCCTTCATCGCCGATCAGCCGGACGGTTTCCCGGACCAGTCGGCGAATCCGGCTCGCCGTTTCCGGTGCGGCGGGCTGGCTCGACGGCCCCGCCGGTTCGGTGATCTCGGCAGAGCCCGGCGGCCCGGTGCTCTCGGCGCGGCCGATCGGTCCCGGCGACCTGCCGAGCCCTCGCCGAAACCGCCGGAGACCCTCCACCGGCGGCTGGAGGGGCGCGCCGGGTGCCGCGGGAACAGGGGCACGCGGCACCCGGCGCCCCCGAGGTCCCGCTGCCCGGCGCGGGACCGAACGCCATTCACCGTGATGCGCATCACATTTTCCCATGGAACGTGACATCGCCCAGCGCTCACATTTCGGGCGCGGCGCCGGATCTGATCCCGGGCTTCTTCCCCCGACCTATAGTCGATTGGCGACTTCGCATCCGCGCCGGTGACGCGTAATCGGCGGGATCGACGTGCACCGACCGTGATGATCCGGCGACGCTGGCGGACTTGTGTGCCCCCGGCCAATCCACTACCCATATGCACCTGCGGTTCTCCGGCTCCCTCATCGGACTCCCCTCGTCCGTACCGAGAACCGCCGGAGAGGTGCTGCCCGTGGATCCGCAGAAACTCAAAGACAATTTCGCCCTGGTGGCCGCGAACGGCCTGGACGTCGCCGAATATTTCTACGCCGACCTTTTCGCGCGGGATCCCCAGCTCAGGTCGATGTTCCCCGCCGCGATGGCCAAGCAGCACGAGGTGCTGCTGGCGGCGCTGTCCCAGATCGTCTCGACGGTGGACGACCCCGACGCGCTCGTCCCCTTCCTCACCGACCTCGGACGCCGCCACCACGGCTTCGGCGTCCTCGCCGAGCACTACGCCCCCGTCGGCGCCAGCCTGCTCGCCACCCTCGCCTACTTCAGCGGCCCGCAGTGGAGCCCCGAGCTGGAGAACGACTGGACGGCCGCCTACGGCGTCGTCGCCAAGGTCATGACGGAGGCCGCGGCGGAACCCGTCGCCTGATCCGTGGACGCCCAGCGACTCAAGGACAGCTTCGCGCACGTCGCCGAGCAGGGCGACGCGGTCGCGCTGTTCTTCTACTCCGACCTCTTCGTGCGCAACCCCCACCTGCGCGACATGTTCCCGATCGGGATGAGCGGCCAGCGCGACAAGCTGCTGCGCGCCCTCGGGCACATCGTCTCCCAGGTGGACGACCTGGCCAACCTCGTCCCTTTCCTCCAGCAGCTCGGCCGGGACCACCGCCGGTTCGGCATCGTGGCCGAGCACTACCCGCATGTCGGGGCCAGCCTCCTGACCACCCTGCGGCACTACTCCGGGCCGGCCTGGAGCGACGACCTCGAAAGCGACTGGAACGCCGCCTACACCCTCGTCGCCAAGGTCATGCTCGAGGCCGCCGACGAGAACGCCCTCAGCACGCCCGCCTGGTGGAACGGCCAGGTCGTCGCCGTCGAGCGGCGCCGCTTCGACATCAGCGTCCTGCGCGTCCAGCCCGACCGGCCCCTGCCGTACGTGCCGGGCCAGTCCGTCGCGCTGGAGGTGCCGTCCCGGCTGCGGCACTGGCGGTACTACTCGATGGCGAACGCGCCTCGTCCCGACCACACCGTCGACTTCCACGTCCGGCTGGTGGACGGGGGGCCCGTGAGCCCCGTGCTGGTGCGCGGCACACAGACCGGCGACCGCGTCCGCATGGGCGCCCCCATCGGCACGCTCACTCTGGACGAGAGCTCCCCGCGGGACGTCCTGCTCGTCGCGGGCAGCACCGGCCTCGCTCCGCTCAAGGCGATCCTGGAGCAGATCTCCCGCCGGACCGTCCCGCCGCGCGTGCACCTGTTCTTCGGCGCCCGCAGCCGCGACGGCCTCTACGACCTCGAGGACCTGACCAAGCTGGCGGGCGAGTTCCCCTGGCTCACCG
This sequence comes from Spirillospora sp. NPDC049024, assembly GCF_040649235.1. Taxonomy (NCBI): domain Bacteria; kingdom Bacillati; phylum Actinomycetota; class Actinomycetes; order Streptosporangiales; family Thermomonosporaceae; genus Spirillospora; species Spirillospora sp. NPDC049024. Next base: position 440,645 of record NZ_JBEZFD010000001.1, on the reverse strand, counting down.
TCGTCCCGGCCGTCTCGGACGAGCCGGGCGGGCACGGGTTCTCCTCGCTGCTCCAGTCGGGGGACGACGGGGTCGAGCACGGCAACCTGTCCGACGTGGTCGCCAGGCGCGGCCCGTGGGACGGCCACGACGCCTACGTGTGCGGGCCGTCGGTCATGGTCGGGCACACCGTCGAGCAGCTGACGCGGCTCGGCGTCCCCCGTGACCGCATCCGCCTCGAAACCTTCGCCGACGCACAGAGGTGAGCGCCTTGAACTCCCCGAACCTTCCGGTCGTCTCCGAGGGCTCGCGGCTGACCCCGGGCGAGCTCCACTCGGTGGTGTTCGCCCGGGCCGCCCTCGGGCGCCGCGGGTACGACGAGGAGCAGGTCCGCAACTTCCTGCAGTACGTGGAGCGCGAACTCGTCCAGATCTTCAACGACAAGGCCGCGCTCGCCGAGGAGGTGAACCGGCTGCGCGCCCAGGCCTCCTCCGGCTCCCGCGGCGTGATGGCGCCCGAGGACGCCCACTTCCAGGCCGTCCGCATCCTGTCGCAGGCCCAGCAGACCGCCGACCTGTACGTGGCGGACGCCGAGCGCTACACCAGGGAACTGGCGCACGAGGCGAGGCTGCACCGGGAGGCGATCCTGTCCGACGCCAAGGGCCGCGCGGAGCAGATGCTGGAGGAGGCCCACCGCAAGGCCGCCGCCGTGGCCGACGCGGCCGTCCGCGCGGCCGAGACGAAGCCCGCGCCGGCGCCCGCGTCGAGCCCGGCGCCCCTCCCGGACGACGAGCGCCTCGCCATGGAACGCGAGATCGCCTACCTGCGCACCTACAGCGACGTCTACCGCACCCACCTGCGCTCCTATCTGGAGGCCCTCCTCCGCAACGTGGACGAGTGGGAGTCGTCCGAACGGGCATCCCTTCCTGGGGGTAATGCCTGATCTACCGTCCCGGTGCGGGTACCGGGGCACCCTGGCGTCTCGCGCGGTTGCGCGCCCGGCCGGGCTCGCCGCATGATCGGCGGGCCCGGCGCAGCGTGTTCGCGCGGGAGTGCTCGTCTGGAAAACTGGGGGCGTTATGGAATTTGTGATCGTCATCGTCGCGCTGGCCGTGCTCGCGCTGATCATCGGCGGCGTCACGCTGCTGCGCCCGCGCCGGACCCGCCCGCGCCCGCCCGTCGAGCGCCCCTCGGAACGGACCGGCGGCGCCACCGCCGCCGACGTGGCGGAGGCCGGCGCCCCCACGATCGAGAAGGCCCCGCCGACGGAGGTCCCGCCGCCGCGGCCCACGGTGGAGATCGAGAAGCCGCCGCCCGGCGCGGGCCGGCTCGTGCGGCTTCGGGCGCGGCTCGCCCGCTCCCAGAACGCCTTCGGCAAGACCCTCCTCGTCCTGCTGTCGCGCGAGACGCTCGACGAGGACGCCTGGGAGGAGATCGAGGACACCCTGATCACCGCCGACATGGGCGCGGCGGTGGCCCGGCAGGTCACCGACGACCTGCGGACGCGCGTCCAGGTCCTCGGCACGCGCAGCCCGGAGGAGGTCCGCGCGCTGCTCAAGGAGGAGCTGGTCAAGCAGATCGGCCCGGACATCGACCGCTCCCTGCACACCGAGGCGCACGGCGACCGCCCCGCCGTGCTCATGGTCGTCGGCGTGAACGGCACCGGCAAGACCACCACGTGCGGCAAGCTCGGCCGCGTCCTCGTCGGTGACGGCAACACGGTGCTGCTGGGCGCCGCCGACACGTTCCGCGCCGCCGCCGCCGACCAGCTGGAGACGTGGGCGACGCGGGTGGGCGCGCAGGTCGTCCGCAAGGACGAGGGCGCCGACCCCGCCAGCGTCGCGTTCGACGCCGTCAAGCAGGGCATCGAGACCAAGGTCAACGTGGTGATCGTCGACACGGCGGGCCGGCTGCACACCAAGACCGGGCTGATGGACGAGCTCGGCAAGGTCAAGCGGGTCGTGGAGAAGCAGGCCACGGTGGACGAGGTCCTGCTCGTCCTGGACGCGACGACCGGCCAGAACGGCATGCAGCAGGCCCGCGTCTTCGCCGAGGTCGTCAACATCACCGGCGTGGTGCTCACCAAGCTGGACGGCACCGCGAAGGGCGGCATCGTCGTCCAGGTGCAGCGCGAGCTCGGCGTCCCGGTGAAGCTGGTCGGGCTGGGGGAGGGGCCGGACGACCTCGCTCCGTTCGAGCCCGAGGCGTTCGTGGACGCGATCCTCGGCGACTGATCCGGCCCCGCGAGACCGGCCGATCCGGGCACTGCGGACCGCCCGGTCCGGCCTCGCGGACCGGTTGGTTCCGGCCTCGCGGACCGGCCGGTCCGGCCTCGCGGGCCGGTGGAATCGGCTCCCGAACCGGCCGATTAAGGCATGTGAGGATTCGGAAACAGCGGTGAAACACGTCCGGGACGGTTTTCACACCGCGGAAACTTAGCGGCATACCGGGCGAAACGGCCGCGCCCGAGTCTCTGAGCATTCGAGGTTCCTGGCGAGGAGGGACACGCTCAGAGATGAAGATCGATAGCGGTAGTACCGCCTGGATGTTGACGAGCACCGCGCTCGTCCTGCTGATGACACCGGGCCTGGCCTTCTTCTACGGAGGGATGAGCCGGGCCAAGAGCGTGCTCAACATGATGATGATGAGCTTCGTCAGCATCGCCGTGGTGGGCATGGCGTGGGTCGTCTACGGCTACTCCCTGACGTTCGGCGACGGCGGGCCGCTCAGCTCGTTCATCGGCGGGTTCGGCGACTGGGGCCTGGTCGGCCTGGAGAACGCGGCGACGGCCGACGACGGGACGGGCATCCCGCAGCTGGTCTTCGTGGCCTTCCAGGCGACGTTCGCCATCATCACCGTCGCGCTGATCAGCGGCGCGGTCGCGGACCGTGCCAAGTTCGGGGCGTGGGTCGTGTTCAGCCTGGTGTGGGCGACCCTGGTGTACTTCCCGATCGCCCACTGGGTGTGGTGGTCCGACGGCCAGGACGGCGGCAAGTCCGGCTGGCTGTTCGACCTCGGCGCGCTCGACTTCGCGGGCGGGACGGTCGTGCACATCAACGCCGGCGTCGCGGCGCTCGCCCTGGTGCTGGTGCTCGGCAAGCGCAAGGGCTGGCCGAAGGAGCCGATGCGGCCGCACAACCTGCCGTTCGTCCTGCTCGGCGCCGGGCTGCTGTGGTTCGGCTGGTTCGGCTTCAACGCCGGGTCCGCGCTGTCGGCCGGCTCCACCGCGGCCGTCGCGTTCATCAACACGCTCGTCGCGACCTGCGCCGCCGCGTTCGCCTGGATCGTCGTCGAGAAGCTGCGCGACGGCGCGTCCACCACGCTCGGCATCGCCTCCGGCGTGGTGGCCGGACTGGTCGCGATCACCCCGGCCTGCGCGTTCGTCACCCCGCTCGGCGCCCTCGTCCTCGGCCTGGTCGCCGGTGCCGTGTGCGCGTTCGCGGTCAGCCTGAAGTACAAGCTCGGCTACGACGACTCGCTCGACGTCGTCGGGGTCCACATGGTCGGCGGCATCGTCGGCGCCCTGCTGATCGGGCTCCTGGCGACCACCGCCGTCAACGACGCCGGCGCCGACGGGCTGTTCGCGGGCGGCGGGCTCGCGCTGCTCGGCAAGCAGGCCGTCGCCGTCCTGGCGACGCTCGCCTACTCCTTCGTCGTCACCTACGTGATCGCGAAGGTGATCGACCTGGTGATGGGCTTCCGGATCAGCGAGGACGACGAGGCCGCCGGCATCGACAGCACGGCGCACGCGGAGACCGCCTACGACTTCGGCACCATCCGCGCGGGCATCGGTTCCGGGGCGACCGCGGCGGCGCCCGCCCCGCCCGCCCCGGCGAAGAAGGTGGAGGCGAAGTGATGAAGCTCGTCACGGCGGTCATCAAGCCGTTCAAACTGGACGAGGTCAAGAAGGCCCTGGAGGCCTTCGGGGTCAAGGGGATGACCGTCAGCGAGGCCAGCGGCTACGGGCGGCAGAAGGGCCACACGGAGGTCTACCGGGGCGCCGAGTACCAGGTCGACCTGGTGCCCAAGCTGCGCGTCGAGGTCCTGGTCGAGGCCGAGGACGCCGACGACATCATCGACGTGATCGTCAAGGCGGCCCGCACCGACAAGATCGGCGACGGCAAGGTGTGGGCCGTGCCGGTCGACACCGTCGTCCGGGTCCGCACGGGCGAGACCGGACCGGAAGCCCTCTAGGGACCACGGTGACCCTCGCCAACCCGCCGGCCGGAGGCCGGGCCCCCGCGCCCGCTCCGGCCGGCGGCGCCCCGAGCCGGGAGGCGGCCCGCGCCGCCCTGGCCGCCGCCCGCGCCTCCCGCGCCGCGGCCCTGGACCGCTGGCTGGCGTCCCTCCTGGCCACCGCCCCGCCCCACTCGGCTCCCGCGCCCCCGCCGCAAGCGGCCGCCCCGCGCGGTGGTGCCGCACCCGACGGCACTGAGCAAGGTGACGCGGAGGCCGGCGCCTCGCACGACAGGACCTCACGCGACGACCTGCCCGGCGCCGGCCTTGCAGGCGGCCTCCCGAGCGGAGGCTCGCAGACGGGCGGTTCGCAGAGCGGCGCTTTCCTGACCGGTGACGGAGGGACGCCGGAAGGGGTGGCGCTCGTCGCGGTGGGCAGCCACGCGCGGCGGGAGCTGACGCCCGGCGGCGACCTCGACCTCGTCCTGCTGCATCGCGGCCTGGCCGGCGTCGCGGCGATCGCCGACCGCGTCTGGTACCCCGTGTGGGACTCGGGGCTGCGGCTCGACCACTCCGTCCGCACCGTCGCCGAGGCCCGGACCGTGGCGCGCGGCGACATCAAGGCCGCCCTCGGCCTGCTGTCGGCCCGCCGCGTCGCCGGAGACCACGCCCTGGTCGACGAGCTGCGCGCCGCCGTCCTCACCGACTGGCGCGCCGACGCCCCCGTCCGGCTGGCCGAACTGTCGGCCATGTGCCGGGAACGCTGGGAGGCCCAGGGCGAGCTGGCGTTCCTGCTCGAACCCGACCTGAAAGAGGCCCACGGCGGACTGCGGGACGTCCACGTCATGCACGCGGTCGCCGCGTCCTGGGTGGCCTCCGCCCCCGACGCCCGCGTGCGCGCCGCCCACGACCTGCTCCTCGACATCCGCCACGCGCTCCACGAGGTCACCGGGCGCTCCACCGACCGGCTCGTCCTCCAGGAGCAGGCGGCCGTGGCGCGCGCCCTCGGACTCCTGGACGCCGACGTCCTGCAACGCTCGATCGCCGAGGCCGCCCGCACGATCACCTACGGGGCGTCCCACCTGTGGCGCCGCGTCGACAACTTCACCAGGGCCAAGCACCGGCAGCCGCCCGGCGACCCGCAGGGGACGGGACGGCGCGGCGTGGAGCGCAGGCCGGTCGGGGACGGCGCCGTCGAGCACGAGGGCGAGGTCGTCCTCGCGCGGAACGCCGATCTGAGCGACCCGGCCCTCGTCCTGCGCGTCGCCGCCGCCGCGGCCCAGACGGGGCTGCCGCTCGCCCCCGCCACGGTGGCCCGGCTCGCCGAGCACGCCGCCCTGCCGCGCGTCCCCTGGCCCGCCGCGGCCCGCGACGCGCTGGTCTCCCTGCTCGGCGCCGGGCCCGCCGCCATCGCGGTCTGGGAGGCCCTCGACCAGGCCGGGCTGGTCGTCCGGCTGCTGCCCGACTGGGAGCGCGTCCGCAACCGCCCGCAGCGCAACCCCGTCCACCGCTTCACCGTCGACCGCCACCTCGTCGAGACCGCCGCGGGCGCCGCCGCCCTGACCCGCGAGGTGGCCCGTCCCGACCTGCTCCTGATCGGGGCCCTCCTGCACGACATCGGCAAGGGCTGGCCGGGCGACCACTCCAAGTCGGGCGCCGTCGTCGCTCGGGACATCGGCGCCCGCCTCGGCTTCCCGGAGGCGGACGTCCGGGTCCTGGAGACCGTCGTCCGGCACCACCTGCTGCTCCCCGAAACGGCGACCCGGCGCGACATCGACGACCCGGTGACCGTCCAGACGGTCATCGCCGCCGTGTCCGAGGCGCCCGGCCGCGAGCGCGAGGTCCTCGACCTCCTCGCCGCCCTCGCCGCCGCGGACGGCGGCGCCACCGGCCCCGCCGCCTGGGGCGCCTGGAAGGCCGGGCTCGTCGCCGAACTCGCCCGCCGCGCCGCCGCCGCGCTCTCCGGCGGCACGCCCCCGCCGGCCCCCGCGCTCGCCGCCGACCACGCCGCCCTGGCGCGCCACGACGGCGCCGCCGTCCGCGTGACGGGCTCCCGGATCACCATCGCCGCTCCGGACCGGCCGGGCCTGCTCTGGCGCGCCGCCGGCGTCCTCGCCCTGCACCGCCTGGCCGTCAAGACGGCGCGGGTGGTCTCCTCGCCGTCCGTCTCCGGAGCGTCGGCCCCGTCCGCCCAGACGGCGGTGCTGGACTTCACGGCCGTCCCCGAGTTCGGGACGCCGCCGGATCCGGCCGGCCTGGAGGCGGACCTGCGCCGGATGCTCGCCGGCCGCCTCGACGTGGCCGAGCGGCTCGAACGGCGGGCGCGGTCGGTCCGGATCCGGCCCGGAGTCACGGTGCCGCCGCCGCGCGTCACGATCGTGGACGACGCGTCGCGGACCGCCACCGTCGTCGAGGTCCGGGCCCACGACCGCCCCGGCCTCCTGTGGCGGGTCGGGCAGGCGCTCGGGTCCTGCGGCCTCCAGGTCCGCGCCGCCCAGGTGGACACGCTCGGCGCCGAGGCGGTGGACGTCTTCTACGTGGTGGACGCCCAGGGCCGTCCGCTGGACGCCTCCGACGCGCTGGACGCCGTCCGGGACCGGGTCCTCGAAAGTCTTCACTGACCGGATCATCGGAGGGGGCGGGGCTCACCCGGCGACCCGATACGCTGATAGGCGATCCCAGAAGCTTTCCAAGGACGGTCCAGACACGTGTTCGAGACGCTCTCCGACCGGTTGACGACGGTCTTCTCGTCGCTGCGCAGCAAGGGCCGGCTCTCCGAGGCCGACATCGACGCGACCGCGCGCGAGATCCGGATCGCGCTGCTTGAGGCCGACGTCGCGCTCCCCGTGGTCAAGGCCTTCATCGCCCAGATCAAGGAGCGGGCGCGCGGCTCGGAGGTCTCGCAGGCGCTGAATCCGGCGCAGCAGGTCGTCAAGATCGTCAACGAGGAGCTCATCACCATCCTCGGCGGCGAGACCCGGCGGCTCCGGCTGGCCAAGACCCCGCCGACCGTGATCATGCTCGCCGGCCTCCAGGGCGCCGGCAAGACGACCCTCGCCGGCAAGCTCGCCCGCTGGCTGAAGCAGGAGGGCCACACGCCGATGCTGGTGGCCGCCGACCTCCAGCGTCCGAACGCCGTCCAGCAGCTCCAGGTCGTCGGCGAGCGGGCCGGGGTCCCGGTGTTCGCGCCCGAGCCGGGCAGCGGCGTCGGCGACCCGGTCGACGTGGCGCGCCGCTCGATCGACCAGGCCAGGCACGCCCAGCACGACGTCGTCGTCATCGACACCGCAGGCCGCCTCGGCATCGACGCCGAGATGATGCAGCAGGCCATCGACATCCGCGACGCCGTCCGCCCCGACGACATCCTGTTCGTCGTCGACGCCATGGTCGGCCAGGACGCGGTCAACACCGCCCAGGCGTTCATGGACGGCGTCGGCTTCGACGGCGTCGTCCTCACCAAACTCGACGGCGACGCGCGCGGCGGCGCGGCGCTGTCGGTCCGGCACATCACCGGACGCCCGATCATGTTCGCCTCGACGGGCGAGAAGCTCGAGGACTTCAGCGTCTTCCACCCGGACCGCATGGCGGGCCGGATCCTCGACATGGGCGACATCCTCACCCTGATCGAGCAGGCCGAGCAGGCGTTCGACGCCGAGCAGGCCGAGAAGATGTCCTCCAAGTTCGCCTCGGGCGAGGACTTCACCCTCGAGGACTTCCTCGAGCAGATGATGATGATCCGCAAGCTCGGCCCGATCGGGAACCTGCTCGGGATGATGCCGGGCATGGGCCAGGTCCGCGACCAGATCAGCCAGATCGACGACCGCGACCTCGACCGCATCGCCGCGATCATCCGCTCGATGACCCCGCAGGAGCGCGCCCAGCCGAAGATCATCAACGGCTCGCGGCGGGCCCGCATCGCCAAGGGCTCCGGCGTCGGCGTCGGCGAGGTCAGCAGCCTGGTCACCCGGTTCTTCGACGCGCAGAAGATGATGCGGCAGATGGCCGGCGGCATGGGCCTGCCCGGCATGCCCGGCGGCCGCCGCAAGGCGACCAAGGCCGCGAAGGCGGCCAAGAACAAGAAGGGCAAGCAGCGCAGCGGAGACCCCCGCAAGCGCGCCGCCGGCAAGGGGCCGCAGGAGCAGGCGCCCGCGGCCGACGGCATGCCGAAGGGCCTGCCGCCCGGCCTCGGCGGCGGCGCCCTCCCGCCGGGCCTCGGCGGCCAGCTCCCGCCCGGCTTCCAGATGCCCGACCTGAACAAATTCCAGGGCCGCAAGAAGAAGTGACCCGCACGCCCCCACCGCATGGCTTGAGCGCCGCTCGACGCGACACCCGGGCGGCGCGATTGCGCTTTCGCGGCGAACGTCTGGCAGAATGACAGGCTGGAAACCCGGAATCGCGAGGCGCCCTCTCTCGTCCTGCGCGACCGGAGTCCATCGGACGGCCGTGAGCCGGTGTTCCCCACCTGGCACGGGCCCGTCCATCCCGTGATGAAGTTGGAGTACACCACACCCGTGGCAGTCAAGATCAAGCTCAAGCGTCTGGGGAAGATCCGGAACCCGCAGTACCGGATCGTCGTCGCCGACGCCCGCACCAAGCGCGACGGGCGGGCCATCGAGGAGATCGGGCTCTACCAGCCCAAGCAGGAGCCCTCGCTCATCAAGATCGACTCTGAGCGCGCGCAGTACTGGCTCGGCGTGGGCGCGCAGCCGACCGAGCCGGTCCTCAACCTGCTGAAGATCACCGGCGACTGGCAGAAGTTCAAGGGCGAGCCGGGTGCCGAGGGCACCCTCAAGGTCGCCGAGCCGAAGGCCGACCGGAAGGCCGCGTTCGAGGCCGCCGTCAAGGAGTCGCTGGGCGACGACGAGGCCGCCGGCACCGCGACCCGTGGCAAGAAGAAGGCCGAGCCGAAGAAGTCGGAGGCGAAGGCCACCGAGACCGACGAAGCCAAGAGCGAGGGCTGACGTGCTCGAAGAAGCGCTCGAGCACCTGGTCCGCGGGATCGTCGAGAACCCGGACGACGTCCGGGTCCGCGCCCGCCGGATCAGGGGCGGCCGGGTCCTCGAGGTGCGCGTGCACCCCGAGGACCTCGGGAAGGTCATCGGCCGCAGCGGTCGCACCGCCAAGGCCTTGCGCACGGTGATCAGCGCCCTCTCCGGAGGCCGCTACGTGCGTGTCGACCTGCTCGACGTCAACGAGGTCCGCTGAGTGGCGTCCCGATGAGCGAACCGCTCGTGGTGGGACGGATCGGGCGGCCGCACGGGGTTCGCGGCGAGGTCGCCGTCGACGTCCGCACGGACGAGCCGGAGTCCCGGTTCGCCCCGGGCACGGAGATCGCCACCGACCCCGTCACCGCCGGTCCGCTCACCATCGAGCGGAAACGCTGGCATTCGGGACGCCTGCTCGTGCGCTTCGCCGGGATCGGCGACCGCTCCGCCGCGGAGGAACTGCGCGGCACGTGGCTCGTCGTCGACCCCGGTGACATCTCCCCGTCCGCCGACCCGGACGACTTCCACGACCAGGAACTGCTCGGACTCGCCGTGGTCACCACGGACGGGACCGAGGTCGGCCAGGTCGCGGACGTCCTGCACCACGGCCAGGACCTCCTGGTCGTGCGCGGGGCCGGAGGCGAGACGCTGGTCCCCTTCGTGGCCGCGCTCGTCCCCGAGGTGGACGTTCCCGGGGGGCGGCTCGTCATCGATCCGCCCCCCGGTCTGCTCGACGAATCATGAAACTCGACATCGTCACGATCTTCCCCGAGTACTTCGCCCCCCTGGACATCTCCCTCCTGGGCAAGGCTCGGCGCGCCGGGCTGCTGGACGTCCGCGTCCACGACCTGCGCGACTGGACCCACGACCGGCACCGCACCGTCGACGACACCCCCTACGGCGGCGGCCCCGGCATGGTCATGAAACCCGACCCCTGGGGCGAGGCCCTCGACACCCTCGTCCCCCCCACGACCCCAACCGCCGAGCCCGATCCCGAGCCCGCGCCCGGAACCGACGAGTCCGGGGCCCGTGAGTCCGGTGCCGGGGCGGCGCCCGCGACGGTCCCACGGTTGATCATTCCGACGCCGAGCGGGCGGCCGTTCACGCAGGCGGACGCGGTGCGGTACGCGGCCGAGCCGTGGCTGGTCTTCGCCTGCGGACGCTACGAGGGGATCGACACCCGCGTCGCCGAGGAGGCCCGCACCCGGATGCCGGTGGACGAGGTCAGCCTGGGCGACTTCGTCCTCGCCGGCGGGGAGGTCGCCGTCCTCGTCATGGTGGAGGCGATCGGCCGCCTGCTGCCCGGCGTCCTCGGCAACGCCGACTCCGTCACCGACGACTCCTTCGCCCCGGGCGCCATGGAGTCGCTGCTGGAAGGACCCGTCTACACCAAGCCGCCCGTCTGGCGCGAGCGGCCTGTTCCGGACATCCTCCTCTCCGGCCACCACGGCGCGATCGCCCGCTGGCGGCGCGACGAGGCACTGCGCCGGACGGCCCGGCACCGGCCCGAACTGCTCTCCCGCCTGGCGCCGGAGGCCCTCGACAAGCACGACCGCGCCGTGCTGCACGAGGCCGGTTTTCCGGTTGACGGCGAAGGTATGGCAGACTAGGGCGTCCGTGCGTCCAGACCGCACGGCACCCGAAGACCACTCTCCGCGGCGCGACGCCCCCACGAAGGACCCACCGGGGCCTCTCGACGCCCGCGTTCGACCATGAGGAACCGCTGCGATGCACACGCTGATCCAGGAGATCGAGAAGGCCGCGATGCGCGCCGACGTCCCGGACTTCCGTCCGGGCGACACGCTGAAGGTGCACGTGCGTGTCACCGAGGGCAACCGGAGCCGTATCCAGGTGTTCCAGGGCGTGGTGATCCGGCGGCAGGGCGGCGGCGCCCGCGAGACCTTCACCGTCCGGAAGGTCAGCTACAGCGTCGGCGTCGAGCGGACGTTCCCGCTGAACAGCCCCTCCATCGACAAGATCGAGGTCGTCACCCGCGGCGACGTCCGCCGCGCCAAGCTCTACTACCTGCGCAACCTGCGCGGCAAGGCCGCGCGCATCAAGGAGAAGCGCGAGCACTGAGCCGATGGACCACGACGCCCCGGGAACCCGCGACGGTGCCCGGGGCGTTGCCCGTTCTGGACCGAGTTGATCAACTTGGTCGTCGGCGACACGCCCGCGCGCACCGTCCCACGGGCACACCGCCGCTAGGCTTTTGCTCTGATGACCGACGAGGACGATCGGAGAGACGTGCGATCCGAAGCCGAGGGCGCGGCGCCCGAAGAGAAGGAGCCCGTGGACTCGGCCGATGAGGCGGCCGACGAACCCGAAGAAGACGGCAAGCGCAAGAAGAAGCAGGGCTCCTTCTGGAAAGAGCTTCCCGTCCTCATCGTGGTCGCCGTCGTGCTCGCCCTTGTCATCAAGGCGTTCGCGGTCCAGGCGTTCTACATCCCGTCGGGCTCCATGGAGAACACCCTCCAGGTCGGCGACCGCGTCCTCGTGAACAAGATCGTCTACCACACCCGGGACATCGCCCGCGGTGACGTCATCGTCTTCAACGGCCTCGACTCCTGGGACCCCGAGGTCCAGGTCAACGAGCCCAGCAACCCGGTCTCCAAGGCCCTGCGCGCCGTCGGCACCGCCTTCGGCGTCGCGCCCAACGAGAAGGACTACATCAAGCGCGTCATCGGCATCCCCGGCGACCACGTCAAGTGCTGCGACGCCAAGGGCCGCGTGACCGTCAACGGCGTCCCCCTCGACGAGAAGTCCTACCTCTTCACCGATCCGATCACCCACGAGCAGAACAAGCCCTCCAACGACCCCTTCGACGTCACGGTGAAGCCGGGTCAGCTCTGGGTGATGGGCGACCACCGCGAACTGTCCTACGACTCCCGCTCCCACCGCGGCGACCCGGGCGGCGGCACCATCCCGGTCGACCGCGTCATCGGCCGCGCCTTCGTGATCGTCTGGCCCCTGGACCGCCTCGGCACCCTGCCGATCCCGGACACCTTCAAACAACCCGGCCTGACGAAGACCGGCGCCGCCGCCGCCCTTCCCGCCGCTCCCTACGCCCTGGGCATCCTCTGCACCCTGCCCCTGGCCTACCTGAGACGCCGCCACCACCACCGCCACTGACACCCGCCTAGCGCCGCCGACCCGACCGGAAGCCTCCGGGAACGGAGCTGAGGTGGCTGCTCAGATCGGTGCGAGAGACGCTTGCGGTAGGCGTGCCCATCCTGGCCTCCCGGTACCTGGACGCGGCCGGCCGCGCCATATGAAGGTCAGCCTTTCTACAAATTCTCGACAATTAACTCCTTCCGGCGACCTTTCAGCCCCGAGCGCGCAGGTCCAGCGGCAAGAAGAAACCCCTGGCCGCCCCCGCCGACGCAACCACTCAAAGCCCTACCGACCGCACCAGGCGCCGCCGAACCGCAGCGCCCACCCGCCGGAGAAGACCCCGACCGGTGCAGGACGAGTCTCAAGTCGCGCCCCCACCCCATTGCGTCCACACGAAGATCGTCTCGGTCAGTAGGTCTGGCCACTGCATGCCCAAGAGCTTTGGACGCGCACCTGGAACTGGCGGGGTGGGGCGGGGCCTTGGCCTGTGGCTGCTGGGCCACGTCCTTGCGCCGGTCGACTCGACGGCGGGTCTGGCCGCTGCATGACCCGGGTTTCTGGGCGCGGTGCCA